>NZ_JBGQQY010000148.1:0-202 GCF_045528545.1 Ruoffia sp. FAM 26254 | reverse complement strand
CTAACGGTTTACTGCGTGAGTTTTTTCCTAAGAAAACAGACCTCGCTAGAGTGATTTCCCAAGAACTCAACCAAGCTTTGTGGTTAATGAATAATCGTCCTAGGAAATGCTTAGATTACCAAACACCTTTGGAAGTATTTTTACACGAACTCTTATTAATTGAGTAAATAAAAAATTGTCGCAATAATTATTGCAATTCAAC
>NZ_JBGQQY010000147.1:0-202 GCF_045528545.1 Ruoffia sp. FAM 26254 | reverse complement strand
GGTGTTTGGTAATCTAAGCATTTCCTAGGACGATTATTCATTAACCACAAAGCTTGGTTGAGTTCTTGGGAAATCACTCTAGCGAGGTCTGTTTTCTTAGGAAAAAACTCACGCAGTAAACCGTTAGAGTTCTCATTGGTTCCTCTTTGCCAGGCACTATAAGCATCGGCAAAATAAAAATCAATCCCTGCTGCTTCGACCT
>NZ_JBGQQY010000146.1:0-251 GCF_045528545.1 Ruoffia sp. FAM 26254 | reverse complement strand
ACAACATAGTATAAGGAGAGAATCTTCATGTCACACACTCATTTTAACACAAAGAAATCTAAAGGGCATTTGAAATTCACGGAACGTGAACTGATCGAACAATGGCTAAAAGAAGACAAAAAGCAAGGTTCATGAATTTTTGATGTTGGTGGACCGAGGAGCCAGGTGACGCAGTCACCTTGGCTCTTTTTTTATTCCTATGTTTAAGTGTCTCTCTATGCAACGATAGTTTGTGTTGTGTTCTCATCTTT
>NZ_JBGQQY010000145.1:0-255 GCF_045528545.1 Ruoffia sp. FAM 26254 | reverse complement strand
TCAACTTCTTAAAAGAGGGCCATACCGCCATTGAGTATTACCAACAATATAAGAAAAACAAACAACGGTGTGGTAGACGTAAGTGTGTCCTTCCTGCAGACCAACAAGTCTACATTAAAGAAAAAGTTTCACAGGGCTGGACACCCGATGTCATTATCGGGCGTAAAGAAAAACCCATTGACTGTTCCATGCGGACGCTTTATCGGCGTTTCAAGGAAAAGGTGTTCGATGAAAAAACCTTACCCATGAAAGGAA
>NZ_JBGQQY010000144.1:0-255 GCF_045528545.1 Ruoffia sp. FAM 26254 | reverse complement strand
ATGCACGTCGGTTTGGGCTCTTCCCGTTTCGCTCGCCGCTACTCAGGGAATCGATTTTTCTTTCTCTTCCTGCAGGTACTTAGATGTTTCAGTTCTCTGCGTCTACCTCACTTGCGTGTAACAGCCATTAGCTGTTGGGTTCCCCCATTCGGAAATCTCTGGATCTTAGCTTACTTACAGCTCCCCAAAGCATATCGGTGTTCGTCCCGTCCTTCATCGGCTCCTAGTGCCAAGGCATTCACCGTGCGCCCTTTG
>NZ_JBGQQY010000143.1:0-255 GCF_045528545.1 Ruoffia sp. FAM 26254 | reverse complement strand
GTTAATAAATGAAGTAGAAGCTAAAGAAGAACGAAAAATTCAACGTTTAATTAAGCAAGCGAAGTTTATTGGCCATAAAACACTTGATTCCTTCGAGTGGCATCAAGATATTCGGTTACAAGATTCCAAAACTAGAGAAATATTAACTTCTCTTGATTTTATAAAAGAAAATCAAAATATTGTATGTATTGGTGCCCCAGGCACCGGTAAAACTCATTTAGCTAGTGCTTTAGGCTACAAAGCTTGTCAACAGGG
>NZ_JBGQQY010000142.1:0-255 GCF_045528545.1 Ruoffia sp. FAM 26254 | reverse complement strand
AAACTCATTTAGCTAGTGCTTTAGGCTACAAAGCTTGTCAACAGGGTATTGAGACTCGATTTTGGCGAGTTAGTGACCTTGTCTTAGAACTTGAACGAGCATGGAAAAACAATCAATTAGAGCGGTTTAAAAAACGATTTAATCGAGTACAGTTGGTTATATTAGATGAAATGGGTTACGTCCCATTTAACAAGAATGGTTCTGAATTACTCTTTCAATTAATTAGTGATTGGTATGAAACTAAAAGTGTTGTAA
>NZ_JBGQQY010000141.1:0-255 GCF_045528545.1 Ruoffia sp. FAM 26254 | reverse complement strand
CAAAGGGCGCACGGTGAATGCCTTGGCACTAGGAGCCGATGAAGGACGGGACGAACACCGATATGCTTTGGGGAGCTGTAAGTAAGCTAAGATCCAGAGATTTCCGAATGGGGGAACCCAACAGCTACTGGCTGTTACACGCAAGTGAGGTAGACGCAGAGAACTGAAACATCTAAGTACCTGCAGGAAGAGAAAGAAAAATCGATTCCCTGAGTAGCGGCGAGCGAAACGGGAAGAGCCCAAACCGACGTGCAT
>NZ_JBGQQY010000140.1:0-255 GCF_045528545.1 Ruoffia sp. FAM 26254 | reverse complement strand
TTTAAAAAAGGTCAACAAAGCTAGAATAGTAATGAGCAAAAGCTCAAACAATCAATTATGAGAGTTTGATCCTGGCTCAGGACGAACGCTGGCGGCGTGCCTAATACATGCAAGTCGAACGCACTGAGGGAGAACTTGTTCTCTTGACGTGAGTGGCGCACGGGTGAGTAACACGTGGGAAACCTACCCTTCAGCGGGGGATAACCATCGGAAACGATGACTAATACCGCATAGACGACAGAACCGCCTGGTTCA
>NZ_JBGQQY010000139.1:0-255 GCF_045528545.1 Ruoffia sp. FAM 26254 | reverse complement strand
AGTAAATTGGAAAGCATCCATTAATTCATCGATTAGGACTAAACCAGAATCACTTGATAAACGACCACCATCATGAGAAACGATTAAATTATTGTTGAATTTTACGGCATTTTCTTGTAAAGTAACCCCTGAGAGAACCCCTTTCTATGGTAGTTTGTGGTGAATTAACCATATCAGAAAGGGGGTCTTTTTTCATCACCTAATGGGTGATGAAGCAGATTACTTTAAAGACTATTAAATCAATGTTAGGAAAGA
>NZ_JBGQQY010000138.1:0-255 GCF_045528545.1 Ruoffia sp. FAM 26254 | reverse complement strand
TCAAAAGAACAGAACACATCATGAGCTCTGTTCTTGATCTTAAACAAGATAATAGTTTATTTGTATTCTCTCAAAGTTTGTTTAAATAACTCAATGGCCAAATTATCTATCCCGTCAGCCGAAGGCTGTCCTTCGTCGTCTAAGTAATAAGGTAGTAGTAATGAGGATAGATGTAAGCCAATGTCTTCTAAAAGGTATACCGCAAGTAAAAAAACAATTCGAGTTTTAATTTCAATCGGAATCATTTCGTGCTTT
>NZ_JBGQQY010000137.1:0-255 GCF_045528545.1 Ruoffia sp. FAM 26254 | reverse complement strand
CGCGAGGAAAGTTTAATATCGGCACTCCCATCTCAAAACGCCCCAAATCTGTGAAGAATCGAAAAGAGTTCGGGCATTGGGAACTCGACACAGTTGTTTCTTCTCGAGGTAAGAGTAAAGGTTGTTTTGCGAGCTTTGCAGAACGAAAAAGCCGTATATATATTGCTTTACCCATGCCAAATCGCTCTAAAGTTGCTATGCAAACTGCGATTGAAGATTTGAGAGAAAACTTACCTAAGGAAGCTTTAAAGTCCT
>NZ_JBGQQY010000136.1:0-255 GCF_045528545.1 Ruoffia sp. FAM 26254 | reverse complement strand
TAGGTGAACTCCTTTTTAACCATTCCTTTATTGTCACGAATTTCTCAGAGAACATCTCGGCTAAAAGAGTATTTGAAACCTACAATAAACGCGGTACCATGGAAAACTATATTAAAGAAGCCAAAAACAGCTTCTTTTTCGATAAAACAGATAGCCCAGAATTCCTTGAAAACGAGGCACGCATGATGATTAGTCTGTTGGCATACAATGTGGTTAATTTCTTACGTACCATATGTTTTGAACCAAAATCAAAAG
>NZ_JBGQQY010000135.1:0-255 GCF_045528545.1 Ruoffia sp. FAM 26254 | reverse complement strand
TCCATAATTGTTTTAATTTGGTGTAATCACGCGGCCGGTTGTAACGAATCGTGTTCATGACTTTAATCCGATATCTGTTTAACGTATTATTCAATAATTGAACGATATGAAACCGATCGATGACAATCTCGGCATTCGGAAAAATGCGTTGTAAAAATAGATAATACGGCCCGTACATATCCATGGTGACGGTCTTGACTTGCATTCGAGCTTCATATGAATAGCGCATAAAATAATCTCTTAAAGCGTCTTGTG
>NZ_JBGQQY010000134.1:0-255 GCF_045528545.1 Ruoffia sp. FAM 26254 | reverse complement strand
AATGTAGTTGACAGACAAACATTGAAAGGAAGATTATTATGGCTCAATTAAATATTACCTTAAATTTAGAAGAATTAACAGAGGCAGTCATGAATAGCGATATGAATGCGATGATGAAATCATTAGCCGTCACTGTCTTTAACGCTTATATGGAAGTTGAACGTGATCGCTACATTAAAGCAGAGAACTATGAACGGACTTCGGAACGAAAAGATCAGCGGAATGGCTATTACGAACGGGACCTCATGCTAAATA
>NZ_JBGQQY010000133.1:0-255 GCF_045528545.1 Ruoffia sp. FAM 26254 | reverse complement strand
CACAAGACGCTTTAAGAGATTATTTTATGCGCTATTCATATGAAGCTCGAATGCAAGTCAAGACCGTCACCATGGATATGTACGGGCCGTATTATCTATTTTTACAACGCATTTTTCCGAATGCCGATATTGTCATCGATCGGTTTCATATCGTTCAATTATTGAATAATACGTTAAACAGATATCGGATTAAAGTCATGAACACGATTCGTTACAACCGGCCGCGTGATTACACCAAATTAAAACAATTATGGA
>NZ_JBGQQY010000132.1:0-255 GCF_045528545.1 Ruoffia sp. FAM 26254 | reverse complement strand
AAACGTTCTAGAACACCTATTTATAACGTCATCAACTTCTTAAAAGAGGGCCATACCGCCATTGAGTATTACCAACAATATAAGAAAAACAAACAACGGTGTGGTAGATGTAAGTGTGTCCTTCCTGCAGACCAACAAGTCTACATTAAAGAAAAAGTCTCACAGGGCTGGACACCCGATGTCATTATCGGGCGTAAAGAAAAACCCATTGACTGTTCCATGCGGACGCTTTATCGGCGTTTCAAGGAAAAGGTG
>NZ_JBGQQY010000131.1:0-268 GCF_045528545.1 Ruoffia sp. FAM 26254 | reverse complement strand
CAAAGGAGTGACCACAAATGACCTACACCCATCTTACCACGGATGAACTGGTGATGATAGAATCATATTACCACCAACATATTCCGGTCTCGACCATTGCCAGTCGTTTAAAACGTTCTAGAACACCCATTTATAACGTCATCAACTTCTTAAAAGAGGGCCATACCGCCATTGAGTATTACCAACAATATAAGAAAAACAAACAACGGTGTGGTAGACGTAAGTGTGTCCTTCCTGCAGACCAACAAGTCTACATTAAAGAAAAAGT
>NZ_JBGQQY010000130.1:0-272 GCF_045528545.1 Ruoffia sp. FAM 26254 | reverse complement strand
ATACCGCAAGTAAAAAAACAATTCGAGTTTTAATTTCAATCGGAATCATTTCGTGCTTTCCAGACCATGGCGCTCCCGCATAGATACTTCGCCATCGACTAAGATTTGGTGAGAATTGTGCTTGATGTGAGTATTGCGGACGTTTTTTACCAGTAGTGCGGTTCTTTTTACCACTCTTTGCGGGAAGATTTACCAATGTCTGCGGAATAGTTTACCAGTAATAATTAAATGACCCCATTTCTACTCAACTTTTGAGTAGAAATGGGGTCAAC
>NZ_JBGQQY010000129.1:0-282 GCF_045528545.1 Ruoffia sp. FAM 26254 | reverse complement strand
GATCAAATCATCGTCATGGACAACGGACATATCCAAGAGAGGGGCGCTCACAGAGAGTTACTTGATCTGGGAGGCACATATACGCAAATGTATCAAATGCAAGGAAGTATGGCATAAAAATAACGCAGGACAAGGGAATCAACTCCCAAGTCCTGCGCTTTTAATTGTTTACAATAGTTTGACTAGTCACTTGCTGCTTCATCAGCAACATCTTTAAAGTGGTCAACCTGATTATATGCTAGCATCTCGAAATGTCCATTTTGATATTTAACAATAGATACG
>NZ_JBGQQY010000128.1:0-284 GCF_045528545.1 Ruoffia sp. FAM 26254 | reverse complement strand
TCTTGAATGTCTTTAAGTAGCTCGACCGTGTACTTAGGATTTCTACCCTTAAGACGTGCACGTTGATTGGCACCTTCATGGGTATCCTGAGCTTGGTATTGATCTGAAGGGCATCGTTTAAGTTCTCTATAAATCGTTGACCGATGGCGCCCGATTAATTGGGCAATGCGATTAATTTTATAACCTTCTTGATAGAGTATTTCTATTTTTGAACGTTCCTCTATGGTAAGATGTGTGTAGCTCATAACAGACCTCCGTGTTTATGTTTTTGTCGTTACTAACAT
>NZ_JBGQQY010000127.1:0-285 GCF_045528545.1 Ruoffia sp. FAM 26254 | reverse complement strand
ACCCCTTACTTACTATAGTAGTTATGGAGAATAGCGGGATCGAACCGCTGACCTCCTGCGTGCAAGGCAGGCGCTCTCCCAGCTGAGCTAATCCCCCGTACTGGAAATATATATTACATTGTTATTGATTTGCTGTCAACTGTTTCCCTGAAGAAATAAACAAGTTCATAGCAATGGGCCTGAGTGGATTCGAACCACCGACCTCACCCTTATCAGGGGTGCGCTCTAACCAACTGAGCTACAGGCCCGGAGATATATAATCCTCAAACCCTAAGAGGCTTGACA
>NZ_JBGQQY010000126.1:0-287 GCF_045528545.1 Ruoffia sp. FAM 26254 | reverse complement strand
GAGTATGGCAGGACAATTTGGTGCTGCAATTGGAGCAGCCTTTTTGATGAAGGACCAAGTGAAACGTACAAACATGATCAGTTCAGCGGTGCCTACTTTATTTGGAATTACAGAACCCCTATTATTCGGTGTTAACATGAGATCACTGCGTATATTTGGTTCAGGGATTGTTGCAGGTGCGGTTGGAGGATTTTCAATTTACCTCTTCGACTTAGCAGCAACAGGTATGGGAATTACTTTTATTCCTGGATTATTACTTTATACAAGTAGCTTAACAGCTTTAACAC
>NZ_JBGQQY010000125.1:0-290 GCF_045528545.1 Ruoffia sp. FAM 26254 | reverse complement strand
GGCATGAATCGATGAAACAGTTATATGAGGGTGATTTAGTGCTAATCTTAACAATTCTAGTCCTGTATAGCCTGTGATACCTACTATAGAAATATGCATATATACACTCCTTATTGTATTATTATGTAATTATATACATATTTATTAATAATTACAATACTATACTTTGTAATTTTACATTTTGAAAACAAAAACTCCAAAGTATAACATCTTATTGATGTATACTCTGGAGTATAGTTAATTAGTGTTTATCCTCTAGAAATGTAACTTCCATCACTAGTATTTATCAC
>NZ_JBGQQY010000124.1:0-327 GCF_045528545.1 Ruoffia sp. FAM 26254 | reverse complement strand
TCACAGGGCTGGACACCCGATGTCATTATCGGGCGTAAAGAAAAACCCATTGACTGTTCCATGCGGACGCTTTATCGGCGTTTCAAGGAAAAGGTGTTCGATGAAAAAACCTTACCCATGAAAGGAAAACGTAAGCCAAATGGGCATCAAGAACGTCGCGGAAAACAAGCCTTCAAGCGAAATATCGTGGAAAGAGAGGTAGACTATCCAGCGTTCACCGAAGAATTCGGTCATCTCGAAGGAGATACCATTGTGGGTGTTCACCACAAGAGTGCTGTTATCACGCTAGTAGAGCGTCTTTCCAAAATCATCATCACTTTGAAACCG
>NZ_JBGQQY010000123.1:0-345 GCF_045528545.1 Ruoffia sp. FAM 26254 | reverse complement strand
CCCATGAAGGTGCCAATCAACGTGCACGTCTTAAGGGTAGAAATCCTAAGTACACGGTCGAGCTACTTAAAGACATTCAAGATAAATTAGAACGTACATGGTCACCTGAACAAATTGTTGGACGAGACTATCAGGGAAAACTTTCCTTTAAATCCATCTATAACTGGATTTACCAAGATATCTTAAAGGTACCCCTAACTGTCTTAAGACACAAAGGGAAAAGTCGAGAGCCTCAAGAAACGCGAGGAAAGTTTAATATCGGCACTCCCATCTCAAAACGCCCCAAATCTGTGAAGAATCGAAAAGAGTTCGGGCATTGGGAACTCGACACAGTTGTTTCTTCTC
>NZ_JBGQQY010000122.1:0-361 GCF_045528545.1 Ruoffia sp. FAM 26254 | reverse complement strand
AGTTGGACCTTTGGTCCTGTGAGAGTAGGTCGTTGCCATGCATTGTTTAATTTTTAGTCATTCCGCAATAGCTCAGCTGGTAGAGCGCATGACTGTTAATCATGATGTCGTAGGTTCGAGCCCTACTTGCGGAGTCTTTTTTTTTACTAAAATTTCAAAAATTGATATTTGCCGTTTTAGCTCAGCAGGTAGAGCGCTTCCATGGTAAGGAAGAGGTCACCGGTTCGACTCCGGTAAATGGCTTCATATTGATCTTTTAGACTTTGGATGTTGTGAAAATTAAGATAATTTTATAGCCAGATTGTAAGTACTAATGGCATATTGCCGGGGTGGCGGAACTGGCAGACGCACAGGACTTAAA
>NZ_JBGQQY010000121.1:0-421 GCF_045528545.1 Ruoffia sp. FAM 26254 | reverse complement strand
GATGAATGGCTCTTATATGAGCTCACAAGTGAAGAATCCACATTACTCCTGGAAATTATCAACGCTCGTTATGAAGCGCAGAAGTCGAATATTTACTGTTCCCAGTTCGACTTTCCGGGTTGGTATGAGAAACTAGGAGACGGTACTTTAGCAGAAGCTATCCTTGATCGAATTATACATAATTCTTATGATGTACTTATAGATGGAGATATTTCGATGCGTGAAAAGCTAGGTTTAAATCAAGATAACTAGACCAATAGTCTTTTTACGACATAGCCAATAGATTTATAATATGTTGACCCCATTTCTACTCAAAAGTTGAGTAGAAATGGGGTCATTTAATTATTACTGGTAAACTATTCCGCAGACATTGGTAAATCTTCCCGCAAAGAGTGGTAAAAAGAACCGCACTACTGGTAAA
>NZ_JBGQQY010000120.1:0-436 GCF_045528545.1 Ruoffia sp. FAM 26254 | reverse complement strand
AAAAAGATCCATAGTTTTCCTATAAAATAGATGTACCAACCAACTATTAGAAGGAGAAAGCTATGAATCCATACACACATCTTACCATGAATGAGCGAGAAACAATATTCCTAATGTATGAACAAGGTGAAACTATCGGGCAGATATCCGAGACCCTGGACCGTTCTAAATCGACTATCTCAAGAGAATTACATCGTAATTCAAACAAGGATGGCAGTTATTCACTGTCAACTGCTCATGGAGAGTATAAACGTAGAAAACAACTATGTGGCAGACATCGCACGCTAGATAAAGACTCTATTTTTCAGCTGGTCAAACGACTATTTCTCAACGAACAATGGTCTCCAGAACAAATTTCTGGTCGTTTGAACCTTGAAAATTCCAAAAATAAAATCAGTTATAATACTATCTATCGTGCAATTTATCGTGGCGACTT
>NZ_JBGQQY010000119.1:0-438 GCF_045528545.1 Ruoffia sp. FAM 26254 | reverse complement strand
AAGGATTTCCGTGGAATCGTGTTCCGTTTGTGTGCAATCGATGACACAAAGCTTTGGTCTACTTGATTAAAGTCCATTCCTTTTGGCAGTCCGTCTCTGCGTAATAAACCATTGGAATTCTCATTCAAAGCTCGCTGTGAGGGCGTTCCTGGATCGGCAAAATAAATATCAATGTCATGTTGATTACTTAATGCTTTCCAATTGGAAAATTCCTTACCACAATCAAACGTCATCGACTTAAAGAAATGTCGAGGAATCGATTCCAACCATTGGTTCATCCTCTGTTCAATGTCACTGGCTTTGCGGCCATCCGGTTTCAAAGTGATGATGATTTTGGAAAGACGCTCTACTAGCGTGATAACAGCACTCTTGTGGTGAACACCCACAATGGTATCTCCTTCGAGATGACCGAATTCTTCGGTGAACGCTGGATAGTCT
>NZ_JBGQQY010000118.1:0-448 GCF_045528545.1 Ruoffia sp. FAM 26254 | reverse complement strand
ATGCATGATCTCATTTGTAAAATTTGTCGTTGTTTTCTTTCGAGTTCTTGCTTAGATTCACTACAATAAGTAAAAATAATAACTTTTTTTAAATTTACGCAGCTTTCAACAATCTCGCCAATAACTTCCAATTCGCTTTCTAAACATGTATAATGTGATTAACATTCTTGAATGAAATGGTCAGTAATGATTGGGATCTTCGGGAGAGTTTTAAGTTTATAGAATGTTAAGGAGGAGTGTATAGAAATACTTAGTGAGTTAAGGCTACAAGGTGTAAAGTTCGTTATGTATAATGTATTTTCTATAGCTAACATGACGAAAGAGAGTGTAAAATATTTTGTGTAAATAGAAAAAAGGAAGTCCCTTCTGTAGAATAGAGTTACCACACTAAATTCACAGAAAAGAGGACTTCCCTATGAACAATCTTACTACAGATATCTTACAGACT
>NZ_JBGQQY010000117.1:0-455 GCF_045528545.1 Ruoffia sp. FAM 26254 | reverse complement strand
CGGTTTCAAAGTGATGATGATTTTGGAAAGACGCTCTACTAGCGTGATAACAGCACTCTTGTGGTGAACACCCACAATGGTATCTCCTTCGAGATGACCGAATTCTTCGGTGAACGCTGGATAGTCTGCCTCTCTTTCCACGATATTTCGCTTGAAGGCTTGTTTTCCGCGACGTTCTTGATGCCCGTTTGGCTTACGTTTTCCTTTCATGGGTAAGGTTTTTTCATCGAACACCTTTTCCTTGAAACGCCGATAAAGCGTCCGCATGGAACAGTCAATGGGTTTTTCTTTACGCCCAATAATGACATCGGGTGTCCAGCCCTGTGAGACTTTTTCTTTAATGTAGACTTGTTGGTCTGCAGGAAGGACACACTTACGTCTACCACACCGTTGTTTGTTTTTCTTATATTGTTGGTAATACTCAATGGCGGTATGGCCCTCTTTTAAGAAGTTGA
>NZ_JBGQQY010000116.1:0-581 GCF_045528545.1 Ruoffia sp. FAM 26254 | reverse complement strand
GGATAGACATTGGTAGTACAAAACTGATAATATTGAATAGGGCTTAGCTTCGCTAAGTTCCATTGGTAACGCTCATTGTTGTAGTAATCCATATACTCTTCAATGAGCTTTTTTACGTCCTCATAATCTTCACACGAAGCGAGATCAATCTCGTCTTTCATATGTCCATAAAAAGATTCCTGAGGGGCATTGTCCCAACAATTTCCACGTCGGGATATCGATTGAATTAACCCATTATTCTCCACAAGGTACTGAAATTTCACACTGGTAAAGTGACTCCCTTGATCTGAATGAATCAGGGTTTGCGTCGGTAAACTCACCGGATGCTGGGCGATAAGTTGTCGTATCATCTTCAAAACAAACGCAATATGAAGCATCGGGCTGAGTTCATAGGACAGAATTTCGTTCGTAAAGGCATCTTTAACCGACGCTAAATATGCCCACTTCTGCCTGCCATACGGCAAATAAGTAATATCCGTCAACAGCACGGAACGCGGTCCGTAAGCTCTAAACTCACGTTTAACATAGTTGGGTTTGACATGTTCAGCCTGATACTCCGCAGATACTTGGCGTTGAAAACG
>NZ_JBGQQY010000115.1:0-654 GCF_045528545.1 Ruoffia sp. FAM 26254 | reverse complement strand
GTAAGAAATTTAATAATAATAAACAAGCCTTACGTAATGTCAGAGATTTCAATGACGAGGTTTGCCTGGAACATGGTTTAAGCGTACCAGAGAAAGACACAGCACGCTTACGTTATACGCAAACGGAAAAAGCGATTGCTGACCCTAATACGAAATCAACAGCCCAATATTCATGGAAAGATGAAATCAGAGAGGCCATCGATCAATCACAGGCCACCAATATGGACGAATTCAAAGACCATTTAAACCAACATGGTATTGAAATTGAACGTGTCACACCCAAAAGTATTACCTATCGACATTTAGCTGAAGATAAAAAAGTACGTGGCCGTAAACTCGGCGAAGATTACAATAAAGGGGGTATCGAAGATGGCTTTGAAAGACAAATTCAACGACGAAGACAACAAGAACGAGACTCAGACACCGAATGCCAGCCAAAACGACCAACTTCAAACCGTGATGAATCAACTGAACGAGATACAGGCATCACTCAAGCAGATTGGGAACAATTCGCCCAAGACACAAATGAGCTTGAGCGTAGCCGACAAGCTGCAGAGTCAGCAAGACTTGCTGATGAAAAGGCTCGAAGAGATCGAGAAGAGAGAGCACGAAAGAAACAAACGTCACGAACAATTATTAACGACGATCGAGACC
>NZ_JBGQQY010000114.1:0-707 GCF_045528545.1 Ruoffia sp. FAM 26254 | reverse complement strand
GGTTCATGAATTTTTGATGTTGGTGGACCGAGGAGCCAGGTGACGCAGTCACCTTGGCTCTTTTTTTATTCCTATGTTTAAGTGTCTCTCTATGCAACGATAGTTTGTGTTGTGTTCTCATCTTTAAAGAAGAGCGGTCGTCTCTTTTTGGTCTGTCTAACCAGTAAGTTCTGAGTAATCAAAATACGAAAACGTAAGTGATTAAAGTTCCGATACCCATACCCGCTGCGTTTTATGTTCTTGATTTTGTTATTGGTGCCTTCAATAATCCCATTGGATAACGTGTATGTCAAACTATTTTCAATCGCGGGTAAATACTTTTCAAGCGTTTGAAAGGTCGTTCGGACCTTGCGTGGCACCACATATTTTCGTGTTTCATATAAATCATAAATAAAGGCCTCCGAATGATGCATCGCAATATCTGCCTTCAAATCATTGACTAAATGATAGACCTGCTCCAATCGTGGATCGATACTCAACATATAATTGACCATACTTTTTTGAGTCACAAGGCCATCAAACAGCCGGTGAATGTGGTAATCCTCGAAGTCCAAGGACTCCCGGTTTTTTTGAATTAACTTCCATAATTGTTTTAATTTGGTGTAATCACGCGGCCGGTTGTAACGAATCGTGTTCATGACTTTAATCCGATATCTGTTTAACGTATTATTCAATAATTGAACGATATGAAACCGATCGATGACAAT
>NZ_JBGQQY010000113.1:0-711 GCF_045528545.1 Ruoffia sp. FAM 26254 | reverse complement strand
TTTTCCAATTCAAACATTTTTTGGGACGTGTATTTAATTTCGTTGCCCAACCTTGTATCTCTTCATCAGTTGCATCTGTCAAATCAACACCTTTCGGTGAGTACTCTCTAAGGAGTCCATTTGTATTCTCATTAGATCCTCTTTGCCAAGGGGCATGAGGATCTGGAAAATAAATTTGCGTATTATTTAATTCCTCAGTCAATCGGGCGTGTTGACTGAATTCTTTACCACGGTCAGGTGTAATGGTTTTACAAAAATTAGAATCAATACCTTGTAGTAATTTAATCATTTGGTCAACTACCGGCTTAGAAGCTTTCTTCTCAGATTTACCGATTAGTAATAACCTAGATTTTCTATCAACTAGCGTTACTAAGCACGCTTTACCAGTTTGACCTGCAACTGTATCTGCTTCCCAATGACCAATCTCAGTTCGTTCATTAGCGCTATCTGGTCGTTCATGAATCGTATTGGAGATAGGGATCTTTCCTCTTCTCTCTACGTGATTTTTAGAATGGCGTGTTTTACCTCTGTGTCTTAATTTACGGATAGCGCCTCGATTACCGGTTGATAAACCAGGCTCATCGAAGTCGCCACGATAAATTGCACGATAGATAGTATTATAACTGATTTTATTTTTGGAATTTTCAAGGTTCAAACGACCAGAAATTTGTTCTGGAGACCATTGTTCGTTGAGAAATAGTCGTTTGACCA
>NZ_JBGQQY010000112.1:0-815 GCF_045528545.1 Ruoffia sp. FAM 26254 | reverse complement strand
AGTCTGTAAGATATCTGTAGTAAGATTGTTCATAGGGAAGTCCTCTTTTCTGTGAATTTAGTGTGGTAACTCTATTCTACAGAAGGGACTTCCTTTTTTCTATTTACACAAAATATTTTACACTCTCGGAACTCTCTATTAACATGCTATCATATACTTACATAAACATAAATCCTGATATTATAAGGTAGATTTACAAAGGAAACACTATGAAACAGATTAAAACCATTGGTTGGGACTTAGATGATACCCTTTACCAAAGAAGTGATTTTTACCGTGCTGCATTCGAAACGATGCAGGAACATGTGATTCAAAGTCAGCCATCGTTTGAATCTTTCAATCGCATCTTTGATGTTCAATCTGATATTGAATACGAGAAATTTATTCGTGAGGGAAAAGCTAAAGCGGCGTACCAATTTGACCGAATCCTTTCCACTTATAAAAAATTTCATTACGAAATAAGTATTGAGCAAGCGACGATATTCCAAGCACTCAATGAATATTACCGTCAACATTTAACTCTTAATTCAGAAATCATTCATGTCTTTGAGCATTTACAAGCCGCTGACTTTGTCTTATTCATTCTTACAAATGGTCCTTCCATTGATCAAAGAAATAAATTAAACACCTTACACACCAACCGATGGATTCTTGAAAATCATTGGTTTATTTCAGAAGAATTAAATGGTTCAAAACCAGATATTGAAGTATTTAACCAAGTTACAGAAAAGCTAGGCTACCTGAGCTATGAATTTACTTACATAGGAGACCTGAATAATTCATACTTTTAAATATTGAGTTATTCTAGTCGTTAT
>NZ_JBGQQY010000111.1:0-849 GCF_045528545.1 Ruoffia sp. FAM 26254 | reverse complement strand
GGTTCTTGAATTTTTGGTGTTGGTGAGAGAAATCTCACTGACACCTTTTTTTGTATGTACACAAAAGCCAGTGAATTCCTATATAATAAAGTTACCATACATTACTAAAAGGAGAATTCACTTGGCTCATATGAATTATATCGCAGACTTACTAAATATTAAAGATAAACATGTTCAACTTCAAGATGACATCATGGAGGAAATGCACAAGGGGGTGCGGTGTAAGGTTCTCTTGGGACAACTCTCTTATTCATTGCCAGCCTGTCCACACTGTGGTGTGGCTAACCATTCAACGCAGGACATGATTAAATATGGTTTTGATCACACGACGATTCACTTAACGCATATCAACTTCCAACCCGTCTTGTTAAAACTCAAGAAACAACGCTATCAGTGTAAACATTGTCGGGTCGTGACGACTGTTCCAACAAGCATTGTTGATAAAGGATGCTTTATTTCGAATGACATTAAACGAACCATTATCATGGAATTAACGGAAGTACAGTCGATGAAACTGATTGCCCAACATCTAAATGTGTCTCGCTATACTGTTCAGTGCCAGTTAATTAAGGCGGGTCAAACCCTATCGCCAAAGACATGGGATCTACCAGAGCACCTTGGAATTGATGAGTTTAAGTCGGTCAAACAGGCGACGAGTGGGATGAGTTGTATTCTTATGGATGCCTATAACCACACATTGTTGGATATTGTCTTAGACCGCACACAAGACGCTTTAAGAGATTATTTTATGCGCTATTCATATGAAGCTCGAATGCAAGTCAAGACCGTCACCATGGATATGTACGGGCCGTATTATCTATTTTTACAACGCATTTTTCCGAATGCCGA
>NZ_JBGQQY010000110.1:0-957 GCF_045528545.1 Ruoffia sp. FAM 26254 | reverse complement strand
TAGACACCTTTACCATATCAGAATGGGGTTCTTTTTTCATCACTTAACAGGTGAAAATGAAAAAGTAAATTTAAGCTGCCGTTAGGCAGTTGGCACATGTTTCAACGAAAAGTATGAATTGTTCAGGGTATTAGAAATATATTAAAGTACATAGGGAGAAATTCATGAAATTATACGGGGAGTTTTTAAAAGAAGATTGGTTAAAAGCATTAGGAGCTTGGGAAGAAAAAATTCCTGCTTCTTTTGTAGTTCATGGTGAATGGGAGCACGATGATAACCTGAAATTATGGAGCGAATTACTAAAAGATGAGAGTTGGCTACCTAAGTGGAATACAGTAATAGGTGATTATAGAGAGACGAAGATCGGCTTCGCAAATGTCTATGGTGCGCCGATGGCAACAAACATTGTCCATCAATTCGGTGCAGCAGGAACTGATTTATTTATTCAAACGGGTTATTGTGGCGGACTAACACACGATGTGAAATATGGGGATATACTTATCGTAACTGAAGCCGGGATGCAAGATGGAGCTTCGCAGTGGTACCTTCCTGATCAGGATGTAGTTAAAGCTGATGAAGCAATGGTAAATGAAGCAATAAGTTACTGTGAAAAGAAGGGATATAGCTATTCAATTGGACGTGTAATTTCTACAAGTGCAATGCTTCTGGAAACAGTTGACATGGTAAACAAATGGTCCGATAACGGTTATACGGGCGTTGATATGGAAACGGCAACGACGTTAGCGGTAGCGAAGAAGTTAAATAAAAAGGCAATAGGCTTATTAAATTTATCAGATCATTTGACTCAAGGTGATACTATCTATTCCTATGACGAATTTACAATTTAAGTGCAACAACAATAATAAAATAAAAAAAGATCCATAGTTTTCCTATAAAATAGATGTACCAACCAACTATTAGAAGGAGAAAGCTATGAATCCATACACACATCTTACC
>NZ_JBGQQY010000109.1:0-1007 GCF_045528545.1 Ruoffia sp. FAM 26254 | reverse complement strand
TTAGTTCCACTAAGCGAATTGGTAGAGTCTGCTTACGCAAGGTATTGAACCGCCGTGTACGGAACCGTACGCACGGTGGTGTGAGAGGTCGACTAGTCAAATAATGGCTAGTCTCCTACTCGATTTTTTGAATTGTCAATATAAGCTAGACAAATGCGAGTCATTAATGTAACTTGAAAATACTTCCAAAGGCGTTTGATAATTTAATGATTTTCTAGGTATTTGATTTCTCTTGTCAGCTACTGCAGACACAAATAACTGCTCGACTTTATTGAAGTCCATTTCCTTTGGCAAGCCATCGTTTCTAAATAGACCATTTGAATGTTCATTTAAACCACGCTGTGATGGTGTTCCTGGATCTGCGAAGTAGATCGAGACGTCATGTTTGTTGGACAACACCTTCCAGTTACTAAATTCTTTTCCGTTATCAAAGGTAAAAGATTTAAACAAGTTTCTAGGGCTGGATTGAAACCACTCTGTTAACGTTGTTTCAATGTCACTTGCTTTTCTGCCTTTAGGCTTTAAGGTGATGATGGCTTTAGATAGACGTTCCACCAGTGTGATGATGGCACTTTTATGATGAGCACCAACGATTGTATCACCTTCAATGTGACCAAACTCATCTTTAAATAGAGGGTAGTCTTTTTCTCTTTCAGAGATGTTTCGTTTGAACGCTTGTTTTCCTCGTCGTTCTTGGTCTCCGTTTGGCTTTCACTTGCCTTTCATAGGGAGTGTTGTGATATCAAAGGTGCCATCTTTAAATCGACGATATAAGGTTCTCATTGAACAACTGATTGGCTGTTCAAAACGTCCAATGTTGACGTCTGGCGTCCATCCTTGAGCAACTTTTTCTTTAATATACTTCTGTTGCTTTTTAGGCAAAATGATTTTATGTCTACCGCAACGCTTTTTATATACTTTATAGCGTTTGTAGTAATCAATTGCTGAGTTACCTTGTTTCAAGAAATTAATAACGTTATAAATGGGCTGACGTGAACGCCTTAAGC
>NZ_JBGQQY010000108.1:0-1029 GCF_045528545.1 Ruoffia sp. FAM 26254 | reverse complement strand
GGTTACTTTACAAGAAAATGCCGTAAAATTCAACAATAATTTAATCGTTTCTCATGATGGTGGTCGTTTATCAAGTGATTCTGGTTTAGTCCTAATCGATGAATTAATGGATGCTTTCCAATTTACTCAGCTCTCTGAAGATATTGTTACATTTAACGACAGTCGTAAATATTGGACACACACGAATCATAAGATTCTAAAACAGTTAATTCTGCAAATTATAGGTGGTTATAATACTGATTCTGCTGCAAATATTTTACAGCATGATCCGGTATTACAGACGTTCTCAACCGATAAGCCGTTGGCTTCTCAATCATCAATCTCTCGGCTTTATGATCGTGTAGTAGGCGAAACAATTGACTCACTTCAAGTATTCAATCAAGCGTTAATTGACAAAGCTCGTCTCCTTCGTAACGATACAAACATGATCATCGATTTAGATTCTACCCATTCAGATACATTCGGCAATCAAGAACAGACAGCTTACAACGCCCACTATGGAACAAATGGCTATCACCCATTAGTGGCGTTTGATGGGATAACCGGTGATTTTTTAAAAGCTAAACTTCGTTCAGGTAACCAATATACTTCTAAAGGGGTTAAAGAATTTCTTAAACCGTTATTGGAGCATTATAACCAAGCGATTCCAACCACCGATATTCTCGTTCGGGGAGATAGTGGATTCGCGACACCGGATATTTATGATTTATGTGAATTATACGAAAATCATTATGTTATTCGGCTAAAGGCCAATAGAAATTTGTATCGCTTAGCTGAAGAATTTGTGTTCTATGATACTGATCATCCATGGGATGAAAAAGAAGTATATTATCACTCGGTTTCATACCAAGCAGCCTCTTGGACGAAGTCCCGACGTGTCTGTGTCCGTTCGACTCGAGAAGTAGGTGAACTCCTTTTTAACCATTCCTTTATTGTCACGAATTTCTCAGAGAACATCTCGGCTAAAAGAGTATTTGAAACCTACAATAAACGCGGTACCATGGAAAACTATATTAAAGAAGCCAAAAA
>NZ_JBGQQY010000107.1:0-1143 GCF_045528545.1 Ruoffia sp. FAM 26254 | reverse complement strand
GTCACTGTCTTTAACGCTTATATGGAAGTTGAACGTGATCGCTACATTAAAGCAGAGAACTATGAACGGACTTCGGAACGAAAAGATCAGCGGAATGGCTATTACGAACGGGACCTCATGCTAAATATCGGGAGCATCAACTTAAAAGTACCACGGACGAGATCAGGCGAGTTTAAAACAGACGTGTTTAACAGCTACCAGCGGATGGATAAAGCGTTTGTCCTTGGGATGATTGAGATGGTCATTATGGGTGTTTCTACTCGAAAAGTCACGAAAATAGTGGAACAGCTCTGTGGCGAAAATGTATCCAAGTCCTTTGTCTCAGACATCATGCAGGAATTAGATCCACAAATTGAAGCGTTTAAACAACGGTCGTTATCGCACTCTAAATTTCGTTACTTATATGTAGACGCAATGTATATCAAAGTGAGAGAGGACAATCGCGTCGTGTCTAAAGCTGTTTATATCGCCCAAGGTGTTAATGATATAAATAAACGAGAAATCGTCGGTTTTATGGTCTCAGAAGAAGAAACCGAAGCAGCCTGGTCACGCTTCTTTCTAGATTTACGCTCGCGTGGACTACAGACACCAACCATGGTTATTTCTGATGCCCATGCTGGACTGAAAAAAGCGATTCGTAAAGTCTTTGTAGGGACTATTTGGCAACGCTGTACATTTCACTTTATTAGAAACATTATTGATGTAATGCCTAAAAAGAACAGTAAAGAAGAAAGAAAAATACTTAGAAAGATCCTCCAAGCACCAACACAACAACATGCGCGTGAGTTGAAACAAGCCTATGAATCGCAACTTAAAGATAATCCCAAGTATACTGAAGCCTTAAAGATTTTAGATAATGGTTTTGAGGATGCCATTCAATATATGTTAGAACCCGAAGCTTTTCATGTTTCGTTGCGCACAACCAATTCAGTTGAGCGTCTGAATCGTGAAATTAGACGGCGAGACAGAGTGATTGGAATTTATCCAAACATAGCCTCTGCAGAGCGTTTAATCGGTTCGATATTAATTGATTTCCACGAAAATTGGGAAAATAACGCTCGGACATTCTTACAAGTGTAATGTGCATGATGACCAGATGATATAACTACATTGAGACTTTTACACAAGATTATGGACTTGACA
>NZ_JBGQQY010000106.1:0-1239 GCF_045528545.1 Ruoffia sp. FAM 26254 | reverse complement strand
ATTTAAGGTAATATTTAATTGAGCCATAATAATCTTCCTTTCAATGTTTGTCTGTCAACTACATTGTACCAAAGAGATTATTATGGTTTTTTACTTTTACACAATTATATGGGCTTTATCCATTAGATTATTCTTTAGGTCTAGCGGACGCTTTCGTTGAAGCTTATGAAGCTAAAGGAGGAACTGTTGTTGCAACTGAAGCTTATACTTCAGGTGATACAGACTTTTCATCACTGTCTACAGCAGTTTTAGGACATGAATTCGATGCCATTTATGTACCTGGTTACTATACAGAAACAGGCTTATTAGTCAAAGCACTCCGTGAAGTTGGCGTAACAGCACCAGTGGTTGGAGCAGATGGATTTGCGAGTGATACATTCGTAGAATTAGCTGGACCTGAAAACACAAATGACGTTCACTATACAACTCACTATGACACATCTTTAGAAAACGAAAAATCTAATAACTTTGTCGCAGACTATGAAGAAAAATTTGGTAAAGCCCCAGATACATTCGCTGCTTTAGGTTATGATGCGATTGCTTTCTTAGTTGATGGTATCGAAAGAGCTGGATCAACAGAGGCTGACGCAGTTAACCAAGCTTTAGCTGAAACTGTCGACTTCGAAGGAGTGACTGGTACATTCTCAATTAATGAAGAACATAACCCAGTCAAACCAGCCGTTATGGTTACTCTAGAAAATGGTGAAATTGTTAATGCTCAAGAAGTAAATGTGGAATAAATAGAAAAAAACGAGAAAGTACAGTTCATATTTGACTGTGCTTACTCGTTATTTTTGTAATAGCTCAGTTAATGCGCATTCGCTTAAAATACGAATGCGCGTTTCTGGCTAAACTAGAACTCGTTTAAAATAGGAATGCGCGTTTCCAGCTAAACTAGTATTCGTTTAAAATAGGAATGCGCGTTTCTGGTTAATCAAGTATTCGTTTAAAATACCAATGCGTGTTTTAGATTTTATGCTGGTCCTATGGACGTGGACAACCAGAGACACGCTCAATTTATTCATGAACTAAACTTATTTCTACCAAAAAGATAGTCAAGTAGTGTATTTCAGAATAAATATAAACTACGCTCCATTAATTGTTATTTTTTATAGGATGAATTGTAAAATTAAGTGCGACAAATAAAGAAACCCATAACAGGTTCGTGTAAAATGTTAGTAATGACAAAAACATAAACACGGAGGTCTGTTATGAGCTACACACATCTTACCATAGAGG
>NZ_JBGQQY010000105.1:0-1287 GCF_045528545.1 Ruoffia sp. FAM 26254 | reverse complement strand
AAGGTGGATTTTATAATGAACTTAGCCACCTATAAAAAGGCATAAAAAAATACGCCCTGTGAATTTTCATGTTATATTGAAGTTACGACAACTCTCAATAGACAAGGATGAATTCACATGACGCAAACTAATTCTAACACAAATGCCCGTAAAGGAAAACACCTGACCGACGGCGAACGTTATCAAATCCAGATTTTATTAAAGGAAGGCTACTCCCATCGCCATATCGGCCGTGTTTTAGGCCGCAATCATCAAACCATCAATAATGAAGTCAAGCGAGGCACTGTGACCCAAATCAATCGCGTGACGTCTAACGGTAAGGATTATATTTACTCCGATGACCTTTATTTTGCCGATGCGGGTCAAGCCTATTATGATGATCAGCGTTTGAAGAGTGGTCGCCAGCCTAAATGGCTTCAAGCCAGCCTTTTTATGGAATGGGCTGATCAAAAGATGTTAGAAGAGAAATGGTCCCCCGACGCCGTTGTTCAAAGAGCGCGCAAAGATGGCCTCTTTGAGGACGCCCTCATTCCGTGTACAACCACCCTCTATGATTGGATTGATCGCGGGGTGATGCGGACTAAAAACATGGATTTACTTGAGAAATTGTCTCGCAAATCAACGCCCACATCTCAAGGCCATCGTCAAAACAAGCGTATACTGGGTCCTTCCATTGACCTGCGTCCGGAGGCAATTAATGACCGGTCTGAATTTGGTCATTGGGAAATTGACACGGTGATCGGCCAACAAACCAAATTAGACCCTGTCTTACTCACTCTGGTCGAACGCCAAACCCGCTTTGAAATCATCCTGAAGTTGAAGGGGAAAGATGCCCAATCGGTCAACCAAGCTATCACAGACTTAAAGGAACGTGCGGGGGATGCCTTTCCTCAGCTCTTCAAAAGCTTTACGGCGGATAACGGATCGGAATTCTCGGATTTATACGACCTGCTCAAAGAAAACATCGATGTCTACTTTGCCCACCCTTATGCCACTTGGGAAAGAGGGTCCAGTGAAAACCAACATAAGTTGATTCGGCGATTCTTTCCAAAAGGCTGTTCATTGAGGGAAATCACTAAAGAGCAATGCTTAAGAATACAACAGTGGATGAATGCCTATCCACGTCGCATCTTGGCTTATGACACACCCTATGAACGCTTTGTCCGCGCCTTCCATCAGGAACGTCAGGCAATCTAAGCATATGGAAAAGAGCTAAGTTAAATCAAAGAAAGAACAATCATAAAATTTTTTGAGACTAAGTGGCTAACTTGAACTTGAAATTTACAA
>NZ_JBGQQY010000104.1:0-1287 GCF_045528545.1 Ruoffia sp. FAM 26254 | reverse complement strand
AATCAGCTCTCTGCTAGTGTTCCAAACATTTCCCATAGCTCTGCTTCAGCTTGCTGGAAACCGCGGTGGCTTCGGGTTAAAAATTTCTGATTGTAAAGATCGAAATTTGAAACTAAAAAGCGATCCATAGATTCTTCATTCTGAAACTGCTCTTTACGCCGACTATATTTTTTAATTTGTTTGTTGAAAGACTCAATCAAATTAGTGGAATACAAGCTCCTACGGATTGAAACAGGAAAGTCATAGAACGTCAGTAAGCTGTCGTTCTCTAAGACCGCTTTGGTTACTCTAGGGTAGCTGGTGTGCCATTTCTCTACAAAATTAAGTCGAGCTTCTATCGCTTTTTCTCGTGAGTCTGCTTGGTAAACAGCTTTAAAATCTTCACATACTTCTCTTCGATCAGCTACGCGTACTTTACTAGCGATATTGCGAGAAACATGAACACAACAGTGTTGATAAGCAGCCTGAGGAAACGCTTGATGAATCGTATCTTTTATCCCTTTAAGACCATCGGTCACAAAGAGGAGAACGGATTTAACCCCACGGCTTATCAAGTCTTCTAATAGCTCTTTCCATGTAACAGTAGACTCATTAGGGGCAATAGCATAACCGAGCACTTCTTTGGCGCCATCTGGACGGATTCCAACCGCTATATGAATCGCTTCTTTATCTACTGTTTTACGTTTCAAGGGAATGTAGGTAGCGTCCAGATAAATAGCGGCATAATGATCATTTAGTGGACGTTTTTTAAAAGCAGCGACTTCTTCAGAAAAGACTTTTGTCATGTTGGACATCGTCTGCGGCGTATAATGATGACCATACATTTTCTCGATCAAATCGGCAATTTCAGACATCGTGATCCCTTTTCGAAAGAGATGAATAATCGTTTCTTCCAACGTCTCATTGGTTCTTTTATATGCAGGAAGCGTCTGTTGTTTAAATTCACCATTACGATCACGTGGAATCTGTAGCTTAAGTTCACCATATTCTGTTTTGACCTTACGGTCATAGGTGCCATTGCGAGAGTTACCTGAATGGAAACCAATCCGCTCATACTTCTCATAATCTAAAAAGACGGTCAATTCCGTTCTTAAGAGTGTATTTACGGCCAATTCTAGATGAGAACGAAAACATTCGTTTAAATCACCTTTTGTGGCTAGAGTCTGTAAGATATCTGTAGTAAGATTGTTCATAGGGAAGTCCTCTTTTCTGTGAATGTAGTGTGGTAACTCTATTCTACAGAAGGGGCTTCCTTTTTTCTATTTACACAAGATATTTTACACTCTC
>NZ_JBGQQY010000103.1:0-1340 GCF_045528545.1 Ruoffia sp. FAM 26254 | reverse complement strand
TAAAGAAGCATAAAAAAATACTGCCATGTGGTTATGGCAGTATAAAAATAGAAAGAATGTATTCGGAGGTAATTATAGCATGGTAAATAAAGCATCACAAGATAAAGTAAGAACTCGAAATTGGACTTTTGTAATTTATCCAGAAAGTGTTTTTCAAAACTGGAGAGATGTATTAGATAACGAATATATACAGTGGGTTGAATCGCCATTACACGATAAAGATACAAACCCAGACGGTGAAATAAAGAAAGCTCACAAGCATATACTTGTTATGTATGACGGTGTTAAAAGCTATAATCAAATACTTGAATTAACTGAAAAGATAAACGCTACTGTACCACAAAAGTGTGGCTCTGCTAAAGGTCTTGTTAGGTATATGTTACATATGGATAATCCTGAGAAGTATCAGTATAATCGTGAAGATATGGTTGCTCATGGTGGCGCAGATATCGCTGAGATGTTAAAGCCAACATCTGCAAGTAGATATGAGATGTTTAAAGAAATGACTAGTTTTATAGTTGAAAATGATATAAGAGAATATGAAGATTTATGGATCTACGCTATGGAGAATAGATTTGATGATTGGTTTCCTTTGTTAGCAGATAATGGCACTTTTGCTATTAATACATTTATAAAATCAAGAAGACATAGGATAAAAGATAAAGATTGAATTTAAGGCTAGCCACTTTAGTGGCTAGCTTTTTTCGATAGAAAAAACGGGGGTTTGGGGTGCTCCCCAACAAGATGGGTTTGCCAAACATTTATTGAGTATTTATGTCGAGAAAACATTTTGAGAAAGAAAGGCGAATATGATAGCCACTTCTGTGGCGATTGGTGCAGGTTTTAAGTTGGATTAATTCCAACTTAACAACCAATCCGAATCATATGAGTAAAGTTTCTGCTCAAAATGGAAATTGAAATAAAGCGAAGTAAATGTGGGTATTGATTTTGGTTTTTCAACACTGGGGTACTACGACCCCCCAGTGTTGTTCATTGATCACGGGCATTTTTTGTGTATAATTGATTGAACTATGATGTTTTTTTGTGTATTATGTACACAAAAGGAGCTGAAGGGTGGTAAAACGATGAGTAAAAGATTGCAAGTAACTTTAAAAGATGAGATGTCAGACAAGTTGGATCAATTGGCTAAGCATTTAGGAATATCAAAAAGTGCAGTAATTTCCTTGGCTTTGCAAGATTTTGAGCAGAAACATAAAGAAGCATAAAAAAATACTGCCATGTGGTTATGGCAGTATAAAAATAGAAAGAATGTATTCGGAGGTAATTATAGCATGGTAAATAAAGCATCACAAGATAAAGTAAGAACTCGAAATTGGACT
>NZ_JBGQQY010000102.1:0-1377 GCF_045528545.1 Ruoffia sp. FAM 26254 | reverse complement strand
CAAGTGAATTCTCCTTTTAGTAATGTATGGTAACTTTATTATATAGGAATTCACTGGCTTTTGTGTACATACAAAAAAAGGTGTCAGTGAGATTTCTCTCACCAACACCAAAAATTCAAGAACCTTTATATTCTATATGGAGAGGATACAATACAAACCGAAAAATATAAATGGGAAAAAAGGTAAAGCGCCAGTGAACTTAAAACTGAATAAGTATCTCAATAAGAAATAACATAGTGCTGTAGTCGATGTAATAAATAAAAACATAGGGAATAGAGATACAGGTATACATAATGAAAGGATAGTAAAGACTTTAATATCAGCTCCTCCAATAGAGGCAGGCCTTAGCGTGTTAAAAATTAAGAAAGAAACAAAGGTTACCGATGAAAGCAATAATTGCATATCAAATTCAAGATCGCTGACGTAAACAATATACAAAACAAGACATAAAAGAATGAACTGAAGCAAATCAGGTACCATCATAGCGTGTATATCACAGTAGATCATTAACAAGCTTACTAAGGTAAAGACCAAGATAAAGTAGAAGTGATACTCATTAAACACAAAGCTAGACCATACGAACAGAAGACCACTCATGATTTCAACTATTATATAGTAGAAAGTCGTTGGCTTCTGACAATAACGACACTTAAATCGACTTAAAACTTGAGAAACAATTGGAACTAAATCAAAAGCTTTGAGTGTAGTAGAGCAATGATCGCACGTATAACGACGAGTAAAACGAATTTGCTGGTGTACCCAATCAAAGGCAAAACAATAAGTAAAGGAGCCAAGACAACTACCGATAATAAACTGAAAAATATATATCATATAAAAACCTCCTAATGATATATACAAGAAAAAAGGTCAATTCCATTATTAAATTTACATAAAATCAAAAATAATATATAAAAGACAAAAAAGGTTGACGGTTAGCTGAATTTCATGCTATATTATTTCTTGCTGTTACGAGAAAGAGTAACTATTACCTAACAATAGAGACTGTTTACATTAAATTTACAAAAAATTTTCAAAACTATTGACAGATTGTAAATGCAATGTTACACTTATACAAGTCGTTACAGTAATGTTTGTAGCGGTTACAAAAAAAGACAAAAGCGAATAAATAATCAAAAACTTTAACTAGTTATTGACATCGTTATGGCGTATATGGTATTATTTAAAAGTTGTCTTAGCAGACAACGAGCACAAGGAAGTGGATTAAATACTTAAAAAAGTTATTGACTTTAACTTCGTAAACGTGCTATAATAATAAAGTTGCATCACAACCGCAACGAAAGCTCATTGAAAACTGAACAAAGATAAACACACCAAATGTGTAAGGGGATCTGTTCTACGGAACAGACAACCAAACAA
>NZ_JBGQQY010000101.1:0-1399 GCF_045528545.1 Ruoffia sp. FAM 26254 | reverse complement strand
TCATCAACCCTATCTTTGTGTCTTCTAAAAGACGCAGATATTCGTTATATTAAAAGTACCACCAAATAACATAAGGAGAATATCTACGCATGAACCATTTTATCCAAAAAACCTTTCAATTAAAAGACCCAAATATCACGATCGATATGGACCGTGTTGAAGAACAGCATTATAAAGGCCGCTTATCTTTGTTTTATTTTGGCACATTAACGTATGTTCCTAAAGCCTGTGAATGTTGTGGTATCGTCAATGATGCCTATCAAGTCGTTAAAAATGGGACGCGTCACTCTCGTCTGACTTTAGCGAGCATAACGGGACTTCCTGCCTACTTAAACTTAGCCAAACAACGCTTCAAATGTAAAACCTGTGGCCAAAGCTTTACAGCGAAAACGTCCTTTGTGGACCCTCACTGTTTTATTTCTAAGCGGGTCACACAAATGATTATGGATCGGGCAACACGTGTGATGTCAGAGGTAGATATTGCCAAAGATACCCATGTTTCCCCGAATACCGTGCGTCGCGTCATTCATCAGGCTGCCGCTGCGCTTCGGATCCGTCCCACATCTTCGTTACCCGAGCACCTCTGTTTTGATGAATTCAAAAGTGTCAAATCAGTCAAAGCCGCCATGAGTTTTATTTACTGCGACGCTATAAATCATCAAGTCGTCGATGTGGTCGAAGACCGAAAAGCGGGCTCTTTAAAAAACTATTTTATTCGCTATGATCTCGCTGTGCGCCGTCAGGTTAAATCTGTCACTATTGATATGTACGAACCTTATATTCAAGTCATTCATCGATGGTTTCCCAATGCCGATATTATCATGGATCCCTTTCACTTGATACAGGCTTTAAACCGTGAATTATCGCAGTATCGTGTGCAGTTTATGAATACCATTCGAACCAAAGACCGCCGATTATATAATAAATTAAAACGCTATTGGAAGTTAATCCAAAAAAATCCGAATGACCTCAAAGCCACAACCTATCACCGATTTCCTTTATTTGATTGGCTGACGAATACGCAAGGAATTGTGGATTATTTACTGGCTCAAGATACCCAACTAAAAGCCACCTATCAGATTGTCCATCAATTAGGGGATGCCTACCGTACCAACAATTGGCCACGATTTGAATCTACCTTAATTCAGGCGAAGCAACTTCAGCTTCCAGCTGGGTTAAGGCGTGTCTTACGTTCTTTTAAGAAGTACCAAACGTATATTCACAACACGTTCTCGTATCCAGGTTTAACGAATGGCCCGATCGAAGGTATTAATAATAAAATTAAAGTATTGAAACGAACAGCCTACGGCTATCGAAATTACAGTCATTTTAGAGACCGTATTTTACTTATGACGCGATTATATGTCCCTCAGACAAATAAAAAAGATCAAGCAACAAC
>NZ_JBGQQY010000100.1:0-1472 GCF_045528545.1 Ruoffia sp. FAM 26254 | reverse complement strand
TTAGTAATGTATGGTAACTTTATTATATAGGAATTCACTGGCTTTTGTGTACATACAAAAAAAGGTGTCAGTGAGATTTCTCTCACCAACACCAAAAATTCAAGAACCTACAAGGATTCTTTATTTATTGATGGTACAAAAATTCAAGCAGATGCGAACATCTATAGTTTTACTTGGCGAAAAGCGATTGAACGTTATGAAGCTGGTCTAATTGAAAAAGTGTCTAGTTTGTATGAAGAACTTATTCAAACGAATGTAGATATTGCTATAACGGAAGAAGAATTAACCATGTCGATCGGAATCGAGAAGATCATTGATAGTCTAGATGAAGCTCTTGATGAGGTTGAAGTAAAAATCAAAAATGAGACAACCATACCTAAAGGTGGTTCTGAACACAAGCGACGTCGTCGCACGCTAAAAAAGCATCGAAATAAATGGAGAATGATTTCCTACCACGAAAACAGAAATATGAAGAAGCGAATGAACTATTTGATGGAAGAAATAGTTTTTCTAAAACAGATACAGACGCTACCTTCATGTGCATGAAAGAAGATCCAATGAAAAATCGTGAATTGAAACCTGGTTACAATCTTCAGGTAGCTTCTAGTAATCAATATGTCATTGACTTTGATATTTTTCCGAACCCAACAGATACGCGTACACTTATTCCGTTTCTAGACTCGATTCAAACACTTGATATGTTCCAATATATTGTTGCTGATGCTGGTTATGGTAGTGAAGAAAATTATATGGCTATTACCGATGATTTTGAGAAAGTACCATTGATTCCGTATGGAATGTATCATAAAGAACAAAGTAAAAAGCACAAAAATAATCCAAAGCATCGTCAGAACTGGTCCTATAACGAGGTTGAAGATTCCTATACTGATTTAGATGGTGTTCATTTTAATTTTTCACATTATAGTACTCGAAATGATAAAAATGGTTTTTAAAGGCAGTTTAAAATATATAAAGCTGATTCCGAGCAAATGGATGACCGTTTAAATAAACTAGCGAAAACACCGAAAGGTAGACAGCGCCAGACGGCGGTCAATAATAATTGGGAGTATTTCAAACACAAAGCTAAAGAGAATTTGGAGAGCACACCTGGAAAAGAAATCTATGCACAACGTAAGATTGACATAGAGACCGTTTTTGGTCGCATGAAAGGTGTATTTGGTATGCGCAGAGCGCATGTGAGAGGTAAACAAGAAGTACATTGACTACCGCCAGCGAAATGTACCAGCGTTGCCAAGTTTTGTACCACCCTTTGCCATGAAATGTACCAGTCATTGCCAACCTGTTTACCACTTATTAACTTCTGTATTGAGTATTGCGGACGTTCTTTACCAGTAGTGCGGTTCTTTTTACCACTCTTTGCGGGAAGATTTACCAATGTCTGCGGAATAGTTTACCAGTAATAATTAAATGACCCCATTTCTACTCAACTTTTGAGTAGAAATGGGGTCAAC
>NZ_JBGQQY010000099.1:0-1544 GCF_045528545.1 Ruoffia sp. FAM 26254 | reverse complement strand
AAACGGAACACGATTCCACGGAAATCCTTACACTACCGAACACCGTTGGAAGTATTTTTGAGTTACTTAGATGAAGCAGTTTTGTCTAGCTTAATTTGACAAATCAAAAATTATAAAAAATGACAAACAAAGCAGAATTACTATTTAAAGCTTACCGAGATAACGCACCTTTAGAAAAAGGGAAGTTTAATTTCGAATCGACTCAAGAAGCCTATCAAGTACAAGATGATGTACTTGCTCTGAAAGAAGAGAATGGTGAAAAACATCAAGGTTACAAAATCAGTTTAACGAGTAAAGAAACGCAAGATTTATTCAATAGTGACTCACCTTTATTCGGACAAATGACCGATGTCACTGTGAAAAAAGATGCTTCACTTTCATTAACTGATTACAATGAACCTCTTCTAGAAACTGAGTTAGTCTTCTTAGTTCAAGAAGATGTTAACGGCGACGATACAGACGAGGAAGTAATGAGAAAATGTTTGGTTGCCCCAGGGATTGAAGTACCCGATGGCCGTTATGATGACTGGTTCCCTAAGACAACTTTCTATGAAGTTATCGCAGATGGTGCAGTGAATGGGGCAGTCGTTTATGGAGAAGCCAAGCAATACAGTTATGACGATGTGAAAAATATCGAAGCAGTTCTGTATTTAAACGATCAAGAAGTCAAACGAGGAAATTCTGAAGAAGTATTAGGACATCCAGTTAATTCCGTGAAATGGCTAGCCAAAGCCTTAGAAGAGCGTGGGGAAAAATTAACTGCTGGTCGATTTGTCTCATCAGGAACATTTATGCTCCCAGAGAGATTAGAAGCGGGAAATTATCGCGTTGAATATGAAAATGTCGGTGACGTTCAATTAACTGTCAAACCATAAAAATCGGAGGAAAATAAAATGAAATTAAATAAATTAAGTAAGTTATTATTATCAGGTTTAACTTTAGTCGGTGCCTTAGCGATGCCATTCTCTAACAGTGTGAGTGCTCAAGAAGCAACAGGTGAACCAGTTGTTCTAGGAGTAAACTTAGAACTGACAGGACCCGCAGCACCATACAGTGTACCCGCTGTCGAAGCCTTTGAATTGTTTGTTGAACAAAAGAATGCTGAAGGCGGAGTATTAGATGGACGCCCATTAGAACTTGTAGTCTTAGATAATAAGACAGATACAACCGAAGGAGTTTCTTTACAAACACGTTTAGCGAATGATGAAGACGTTGTTGCTGTCTTTGGACCAAACGCTTCTGCAGTTGTTAATGCAGCAAAACCTGTAATCGAAGAAAATAATAAACCAAATGTCCTTCCAGCGACGACAGGAGATGGCCTGACATTAGATAGTAACGGCGAAGCCGTAGAGAACTTATTTAGAGTTGCCTATGAAGATTCATATCAAGGACGTGCCGGAGCTGAATATGTTTATAATACACTTGGCGCTGAGAACACGCTTCTTATCGTAGATAACGCATTAGATTGTCAAGTCCATAATCTTGTGTAAAAGTCTCAATGTAGTTATATCATCTGGTCATCATGCACATTACACTTGTAAGAA
>NZ_JBGQQY010000098.1:0-1549 GCF_045528545.1 Ruoffia sp. FAM 26254 | reverse complement strand
ATTTGTGGTCACTCCTTTGTATTCTTTGGTCGGAATTACAAGTTGAGTGTACCACAAATGGCTGTTTTAGTTGTCTAGCTTAATTTTACAATCGGCGATTCCTTTCTTTTAATCCAAGTCATCAACAATTAAAATTCAACTTTTTGAATCCAACCTTCGGGTCCTTCTTTTTCACCAAATTGGATTCCAGTTAATTCATCATAAAGGGCTCTAGTTAGTGGTCCGACTTCAGTTTCTGAATAGAAGACATGTTTCTTGTCGCCTTGAGTAATACTTCCAATCGGTGTAATCACTGCGGCTGTCCCCATAGCCCCTGCTTCTTTGTAGTGATCCAGTTGGTCAATAAAGACGTCACCTTCAAAAGTTTCTAAACCAAGCACATGTTCTGCTAAATGCAATAAAGAGTATTTTGTAATACTTGGTAAAATAGACGGTGATTTAGGTGTGACAAAGACATCATCTTCAGTAATAGCGAAAAAGTTCGCTGCCCCGACCTCTTCAATTTTTGTATGTGTTGCTGGGTCTAAGAAGATTGAATCCGCAAAGTTATGCACTTGAGCTTCTTTTCCCGCTTTAAAACTTGAGGCATAATTTCCTCCCACTTTAGCTGATCCGGTTCCTCTTGGTGCAGCTCGGTCATATTCACTGACCATGAAAGGTGCGGGTTGTAAACCGCCTTTAAAGTATGAACCGACAGGTGTAACATATATTCCGAATAAGGCTTCTGATGCCGGAGATACGCCGACGATATCACCGACTCCGATTAAGAATGGTCGAATGTAAAGCGTTGCACCTGTTCCATAAGGAGGAATCCACTCTTCGTTTGCACGGACGATTTCTTTTACCGCTTCAACAAACGCATCTTCTGGATACGGTGGCAACATCACTTGATCAGCTGAGCGTGCTAGTCGTTTCGCATTTTCATCTACTCTGAATAAATTTACTGAACCGTCTTTTGTTCTGTAGGCTTTGAGTCCTTCAAAACATTGTTGACCAAGATGTACTGCTGGTGAAGCTTCACTAATTGTGATTGTATTGGCCTCAACTACTTGGCCTCCATCCCATTTCCCATCTTTATAGTATGCTCTAAAACTCTTACCAGTATTTATGTATCCAAAACCTAATGTTTCCCAATTTAAATCTTGTGGTTTAACTGACATTTCCATTATTAATCTTCATTCCCTTTCCCAAAAAATTTTATTACAAAAAAAGCCTATTTAGATTAACTAATAATCTAAACAGGCTTTGACAGCTGTATATTAAAAAAGCGAGATAAAATCTGCCGCTCGTTTAGATTATTAGTCTATACGAGCAACAAAAAACTTTAGCACGCATAGATACAAACTTGAAAGTTTTTTTCGTGTTTGTATCTATACTGCGGATACAAACACTACCTAATAATGCTAATAATTGTAGCTAATTTAAATGTGTGTGTGCTAAAAGTTTTCATGTTATCTCTCTCCAAATATCTTTAGTAAATACAATTTATCATCATAAAATGAATTTGTCAACTACTTTCTAATTTAAATGGTTCTACAATAAATAGGGT
>NZ_JBGQQY010000097.1:0-1581 GCF_045528545.1 Ruoffia sp. FAM 26254 | reverse complement strand
CTAACGGTTTACTGCGTGAGTTTTTTCCTAAGAAAACAGACCTCGCTAGAGTGATTTCCCAAGAACTCAACCAAGCTTTGTGGTTAATGAATAATCGTCCTAGGAAATGCTTAGATTACCAAACACCCTTGGAAGTATTTTTACACGAACTCTTATTAATTGAGTAAATAAAAAATTGTCGCAATAATTATTGCAATTCAACAAAAAATAAAAATGGAATTCAGTGTTTTTTACGTATCTATATATGGAGGTGAAAATTTTAAATGAGTAAAAAGTTGGAACAGTTATTAATTTGTGGAAATCGTGAAGCACTTTTAAGTAAAGAGATGGAGAAAGAGTTTTATAATTTAGAGCAGGGCTTTCGAGGAGAGAATGAGCAATTGGAGTGGTTCAAAAAGTACGGCAGTGAGCATTGGCATTATGTTTCGAATTATTGGTTTAATCACGGCAAGCTCATGGAAGCGGATATGTTAGTGATTTCTGAACAGGAGTGGCTTGTTATAGAGGTGAAAAATTATCATGGTCTTTTTGAGTATAAGGATAGAGAATGTTATATTAACGGGCGTTTGATGAGTGACGATCAAGTTGCGAAAATGAATCATCGGTTGAATCGGATACGCCACATTGCTGCCGAAGTGAGCTCTGAGATAAAAGTAGTTGGCGCGATGGTGTTTATTAATGAGCATAGTGATGTGCGATTGGAAAATGGTAATGAATTCGATGTTGTTATGCGTAATCAATTGCAGCGATTTATACGAAATTTTCGCGAAAGAAATGATTACCCCCTATCGAACCAAAAGCTCGATCGTGTGTCTCGAGTTTTGAAAAAACATCAAGCAACGTCGCCTTTTGTACCGAAATCATTGCCGCTTGAATCGTTTGCTGAATTGCGAAAAGGTATTACTTGTAAAGCATGCGGAAGTTTTGAAACGCAATCTAAGTATAAAAGCATAAAGTGTCGTAGCTGCTTAACAACCGAACATAAGCACGAAGCAGCACTGCGAACCGCTTATCAATTACGCTATTTGTATTACGACCACCCGGAAATGCTGACACGACGTAATATCTATGAGTTTTGTGGTAAGTTAATCAGCGAACGAACAATTTCTAGAGCCCTAACAAGTCGATATAAGATAATTGGTGCGACGAGTAGCTTGTATTATGATATTCAAATATGAGATAGTGGGTCGTCTGGAGCCAAATGGAGTTGCGGTTTGTCTCAAGTTCGGTCAACTCAAGCCAAATGGAGTTGCGGTTTGTCTTGAGTTCGGCCAACTCAAGGCAAATGGAGTTGCGGTTTGTCTCTAGTTCGGCTAACTCAAGCCAAATGAGATTGCGGTTTGTCCTAAGTTAGCTCAGCTCAAGCCAAATGGATTACGGTTTGTCCTGAGTTAGCTCAACTTAAGCCAAATGGAATTGCGGTTTGCCCTGAGTTAGCTCAACTCAAGCCAAATGAGAATGCGGTTTGTGTCAAGTCCATAATCTTGTGTAAAAGTCTCAATGTAGTTATATCATCTGGTCATCATGCACATTACACTTGTAAGAATGTCCGAGCGTTATTTTCCCAATTTTCGTGGAAAT
>NZ_JBGQQY010000096.1:0-1596 GCF_045528545.1 Ruoffia sp. FAM 26254 | reverse complement strand
AGATTTCTTTGTGTTAAAATGAGTGTGTGACATGAAGATTCTCTCCTTATACTATGTTGTGGTGACTTAAGTATAACGAATCTTCATGTCTTTTTTTAGTGTTGCGTTTCATCTTACAACACACCTAAATAAAAAAAGTTAAAAACATTAATAAAAAGTGTTGACAACACAGTCGGTATCCATTATGATGTTTTATGTGTTAAACGACCGAAGACAGTAAGTGGCAAATGCCTTAATTTCTTACCGAGGAAGTTCCTAAGTGATAAACAACAGGAATGTATCTCTATGTCTAAGGTGACATGGGGGTTTTTTTATTGGATAAAATAATCAATAAATACTCTCTATACCAAAATGACGGAGGTGAACTAATTGGGAAAAAGAAAAGTGACTCTTGAACAAAAACAAAACGAAGTTGCAGAAATCACTGAAGAACTTAAAGGTTCTGCAGGTGTTGTAATTATCGATTACCTAGGTCTTAACGTTACTGAAGTAACAGAATTACGAAAAAACTTACGTGATGCAGGCGTGAAAATGAAAGTTGTGAAAAACACAATCTTACGTAGAGCAGCTGCAGACGCAGGTATTGAAGGTTTAGATGAAGTTTTCGCTGGTCCTACTGCGATTGCTTTCCATTCTGAAGATGTTGTTGCTCCAGCTAAAATTATCGTTGATGCCGCAAAAGATTTAGAAAAATTAGAAATCAAAGGTGGATTAATTGAAGGTGCTGTAGCTACAGTAGCTGAAATCGAAACATTATCTAAATTACCAAGTCGCGAAGGTCTATTATCTATGTTACTATCTGTACTGGAAGCTCCAATGCGCAATACAGCTTCAGTATTATCACAAATGAATCCTGCTCGCAAGATGGCTTATGCGCTTAAAGCTGTTGGTGAAGCAAAAGACGCTGCTTAATGTAGCATAATTAATAAATAAAAAAACACATATAAAACGGAGGAAACAAATCATGGCATTAAACATTGAACAAATTATTGAAGATATCAAATCAGCAACTGTTGTAGAATTAAACGAATTAGTAGAAGCAATCGAAGAAGAATTCGGTGTATCTGCTGCTGCTCCTGTAGCTGTAGCTGCTGCTGGTGGCGCTGGTGAAGCTGCTGCTGAAGAACAAACTGAATTCGACGTTGAATTAACTTCAGCTGGATCAGCTAAAATTAAAGTTATCAAAGCAGTTCGTGAAGCAACTGGTTTAGGACTTAAAGAAGCTAAAGAATTAGTAGATAACGCTCCAAAAGTAATCAAAGAAGGATTATCTAAAGAAGATGCAGAAGCATTAAAAGCTGCAATCGAAGAAGTTGGAGGAGCTGTAGAAGTTAAATAATCTCTGATTATTTAACTTTATACACTCTAAACCAGAGGTTTTTACCTCTGGTTTTTTTGTACAAAAAATAATTACTACTATATAAGATACGAAAAGCGACACGGTAATTGAACCTAACTCAATTACTGTGGGCTCTTTGTCAAATAGGGTTGATGACTCATTTTAATCAAGATCAAGCAGCATAAGTTGTTGCTTGATCTTTTTTATTTGTCTGAGGGACATATAATCGCGTCATAAGTAAAATACGGTCTCTAAAA
>NZ_JBGQQY010000095.1:0-1663 GCF_045528545.1 Ruoffia sp. FAM 26254 | reverse complement strand
CTCTATAATTTAAGCTGGTTTCTTGAATAAATTAATCGTTCTTGGAAAAATTGGGAATTTTTCTACAAAATAGTGCGTTCTCGAAGTAGATTTTAACTAAATGAACCTTCTTACGATTCTCTTGTTTGTTTGAAGGCATACTTCTCCCTTGTAGACGATTGATTCAAAAAATTAACGTGATGACTGATTTAAATCCATTGACTGGATCGCCGTAGGCGCTCGAAGACCCTATAGAATTCAGTTTGATACACATGATAACTCGACAATTTTAGATAGGCTCGTCTGCCTGTTTGCACAAGTTTGCCAGCGACTTTAAGGAATGTTAGTCGGATGGAATGAATAGTCATCCCTTGGTTCTTTTTATCAAAGCCGATAGTCTTTAGACAGTTGATGAGGTTGTATGCAAGCAGACTAATCATCATTCTGACATGATTTTCTAAGAAGCGTGGACTATCTGTTTTATCGAAATAAAAGCCACCTTTCGCTTCTTTGATGAAATTCTCCATTGTCCCTCGCTTGCCGTAAAGAGAGAATATGACTTCAGGTGAGACATTATCGGATAGATTAGTCACAATGAATGCGTGTTGAAAGAGGAGTTCTCCTGCTTCACGGATTGATCGAATACAGACACGACGGGGTTTCGACCATGATTGTGCTTGATAAGGCATTGAAAAATACTGAACTTCCCGATCTTCCCATTTTTGGTTATCTCCGTAAAGAACGGATTGCTCAGCTAATTGACTTAATCTCCGATTGTTCTTTAATCGGATCACATACTGACTTTCATTTTCTTCACAAGACTCATACACCTCTGGTGTTGCGAAGCCGCTGTCCCCACGAACCAATATGTCAGTATTCGGTATGGATTCATTGTAGTGGTGTAACAATGGGTCGATAAAGGCTTTCACCCCTTTAGATGTGTACTGATTACCTGAACGCAGTTCAGCTTTTAAGAAATCTCCAGTCAGTCCGTCAAAGGCAACTAATGGGTGGTAGCCGTAGGTTTGATAATGTGCATTATAATCTGTTTGTTCTTGATGGCCAAAGGTATCTGAATGAGTGGAATCGAGATCAATGATTAACTCGGTGTCATTGCGAATCAAACGCGCTTTATCAATGAGCGACTGATTTAATGATTGTAATTGACCCACATTTTCCGTGGTGAAACGATCCAGAAACCGTGAAATTGACGATTGTGAGGCTAATTGTTTTCTGCCTAACACCATTTGAAAGACTGGATCCTGTCGTAACAGATTAGCTGACGAGTCTGCCGAATAACCAGCAATCAGTTGCATAATGAGCTGTTCTAATATCGCTAAATTATCATGCGTGTAGTAAGCACGGTTATCTTTAATGTCCAGAAGTGATTTCGCCAAATCAGAAAACTTGAAGGTATCCATTACTTCTTTAACTAAGACTAAACCCGAATCACTCGATAAACGACCACCTGTATGCGAAATGATGATGTTTGAATTGAATTTTACCTGGTTTTTGTGTAAGCTAATCATGAAGAGAACTCCTTTCTTATGGTTGGTTTAGACACCTTTACCATATCAGAATGGGGTTCTTTTTTCATCACTTAACAGGTGAAAATGAAAAAGTAAATTTAAGCTGCCGTTAGGCAGTTGGCACATGTTTCAACGAAAAGTATGAATTGTTCAGG
>NZ_JBGQQY010000094.1:0-1781 GCF_045528545.1 Ruoffia sp. FAM 26254 | reverse complement strand
TTGTTTATGGCAATATAATAATACATAAGATTGCAGCCTAAAAGTACATAACCAGGCAACAAAAAAAGCCTTGTTAGTCATCCAGTTTACCTCTAAAGTTTAAGTTACGACGCTTAACTTGGAGGAAGAAAAAGGATGCTAACAATGGCTGATATTAATACTATCAAAAATCTACGTAATAATCACGATAAATCAATAAATGAAATTGCAACAACTTTAGATATTAACTGGCGTACTGCAAAGAAGTATGCTGATGGTTTAGTGTTACCTGAAAAAAACTTGAAGAAAAAAGTTGGAATGATGTATGACGAAGATTGGGGAGACATCGTTTCATTGTGGCTAGAAGAAGACTATCGTCTTCCCAAAAAGAAAAGAAGAACAAACAAAAATTATTTTGAAGGACTAGAGACAATAGGTTTTAAAGGCTCATATCGTACGGTTTGCAATTTTGTACACGACTGGAAAAGTTCACATCATCATGATCTTCCGAGTGCAGGTTATGAAAGACTCGAACATCCTCCAGCAGAAGCCCAATTAGACTTTGGAACAATGGAAGTTGAACATGAAGGATCATTTAAGGATGTCAAAGCATTAGTGTTAAGTACTCCGTTTAGCAATGCGGGATTTGCAGTTGCTTTACCAAGTGAAAATCAGGAATGCTTATTAACTGGTATGAAAGAAATCTTTAAGCAAATGGGCTGTGTCCCTAAGACAATTCGAATTGATAATATGACAACTGCAGTTATTAAACCAAAATCAAAATTCAAGGATGCAAAGTTAACGAATGAATTTCTACAATTTGCAATGCATTATGGGTTCAATGTCCAAACTTGTAACCCTGCAAGTGGTCATGAAAAAGGTAGTGTTGAAAATAAAGTCGGATATGTTCGCTATAATTTCTTTTCTGAAACACCCAAGATGAAAGATTTTTCTTCTTTGAATAAAGATTTAGAACAGAGAATGGTAAAGAAACGAAAAGAAAAACACTATGAGAAAATAAGAACGATAGAATCACTTTGGAAAGAAGAAAAGAAATCCTGCTTAGAACTACCAGATGAAGATTACCCTGTCTTTAAAGAAGTTCTAGTAAGAGCAAATAAAATGAATGAAATAAAATTAGATAATACTTTAATACATATTCATAATTCATGGCGTCATGGTGAAGTATATGCCTATCTCACTTGGGACAAATATCGTATTATCACTCGCAACGGAGAAATCATTCAAGAAGATTTTCGTCCATATGTTACTCGAAAACGAGCAATTGATTGGCCTACAATCCTTAGGGATTGGAAACAGCGGTTATCTAAAATCACTTATTCACGATACTGGAAGTACCTTCCAGGACGGATACAGTCATATTTGAGTGTTGATGATCTACGTTTACTCTACCAACGACTCGATCGTTTATTAGGTTTGTTATCTGTTCATACAATGATTGAATTGAATGAAAGGTTCTATGAACTGATTTCTGAAGAGTATGAGGAAAGTCTATCTGATGTGAACTGGCAAGGATATGATGCTCTTACCCAAGTTGCAGCCAAAGGAGTGAAGGTATGATTTATACTTTAGAAACAGTATGTAAAGAACTGCGCTTAAATAGTTTACCAAGCTTAGTTGATGATCCTAAACAAGAAGAATGGCTACTTAAATTGTTAATAAATGAAGTAGAAGCTAAAGAAGAACGAAAAATTCAACGTTTAATTAAGCAAGCGAAGTTTATTGGCCATAAAACACTTGATTCCTTCGAGTGGCATCAAGATATTCGGTTACAAGATTCC
>NZ_JBGQQY010000093.1:0-1831 GCF_045528545.1 Ruoffia sp. FAM 26254 | reverse complement strand
TGTCCGCGCCTTCCATCAGGAACGTCAGGCAATCTAAGCATATGGAAAAGAGCTAAGTTAAATCAAAGAAAGAACAATCATAAAATTTTTTGAGACTAAGTGGCTAACTTGAACTTGAAATTTACAAGTAGAATATTTATGTAATTCATGTTATATTTCACTAGTGTTGCATAAAACTGAAAATCACTGTTACTTGTTTATTGTTAATTAAATCACATGTAGTTTTCGTTAAAAATTTCAAAAAAGTCAAATGCTGGCGCAGCGGATGACTTTTTCCAGAATTTTTTTGACTTATTTAGTTGTAGATAAATCGATTTGCGGCTTCTTTCACTTAGTCAGGTTCGAATATTTCCTTAAATAATTCGAACGGTTCATACTGTAACGCTCGTAAATGCCTTAAAACGTGGAAAACTGTTTGTTTTAAGTCTAATTCAAGCTTGATGAGTAAGGTCAGTAAGTAGACAATCAGTGCCAGTATGACTTGATTTTCCACACCTTCTTCTGACTTTGAAAAGTGGTTTTTAATCGTCATGTGTTGCTTGATATGCTGGAAAAAGAGCTCGATTTGCCATCGTGATTGATACATTTTACTAATCTCTTCAGCTGATACATCCATGCGGTTGGTGATAATTCTTAAATTGGCTTGCTGCTTTCTTTCTATCGTCACAAGTTGAAAGAGACTCGTCAAGTAGACTTGACTGCCCAATTGAACCAACTGGTCACTGATAATACCCGTTCCTTTAGGAACGTCTAGATGGCCTTGCACATGTACCTTCGTATTCTTCTTAATCCGAGAAACGAAGAAATACCCACCCCAATGCATTTGATTGAATTGAGCGAAATCAAGATACCCACGATCAAAAACGTATGTAGCCAACGGCTCATTGATAAAGACCTCTAAGTGTTCATGATCATGTTCAGAAGCAGGAGATACTTCAAATTGTTCAGGGTGCACCCAACGTTCATTCATGAAGCAGACTTTTAAATGTAACTTTATGCCAGCTTTTGTCGGTCTAAAATGCGCCCATGGATAGGAATTCTTGCTAAATGAAAAGGTTGTGGAATCAATCAGATAGAGTTTTTCTTTCGACTTTACCTTCGTCTTTTTATGCACAAGAGAAAGTAAATGATTAAAAACCTCCAGTAATACACTTGGTTCAAGTGCCCGTAGGGCACGAGAAAGCTGAGAGTAACTGATAGAGTCTATCCCCATTACTTTTTTCAAATTCGGATTGACAAGTTGTTGGTCTAGGTGTCGTAAACTTTCGGTTTCATCGTTAATGGCATACAGAAAGAGCTTTATTACTTTCTTAAATGTCAATTTCTTTGCATAACGATCAAATTGTTCGATGGCTTGACGAGAATCTAAGCTTAATTGTTCTAATTTAATATACGAAAACCATTTATTTATTGTCATTTTTGTTTTATACTTATCCATGCATAGATCCTTTGTATTGGTCTTGGATAAGTCATCCAAGTACTAGTATAAAGGATTTTTTTATGCCATGGAACAGGTTAATATTTTAATGCAACACTAGTGAAGTTTTATACATTACTACTAAAATGAACTATTTTATGAAAGCGGTCTTCTAAAAAAGTATAATAAATTGAAATCGTTTTTACTGTTTATAGTGTAGTAGTCATTATGATGGGAATAAATGAATAAGATGGAAGGTGACAATACCAGATTCACAATTTTTTTAGAAATTTTGATTTGTCAAATTAAGCTAGACAAAACTGCTTCATCTAAGTAACTCAAAAATACTTCCAACGGTGTTCGGTAGTGTAAGGATTTCCGTGGAATCGTGTTCCGTTTGTGTGCAATCGATGA
>NZ_JBGQQY010000092.1:0-1932 GCF_045528545.1 Ruoffia sp. FAM 26254 | reverse complement strand
GTAGATATTCTCCTTATGTTATTTGGTGGTACTTTTAATATAACGAATATCTGCGTCTTTTAGAAGACACAAAGATAGGGTTGATGACATTTTAATTTTTGTCATCAACCCTATTTATTGTAGAACCAGAAATCGTTGCTTGGTCTTTATTTATTTAAGCGACATATCAATAATGAGAGGTTTCAATCGAGTTTATACAACAACCAATTTGTTTTAGATTTTAAACTGAAGGAATGTGTAGTAAACTTTTGGTAATAAGTACATTCAATCAATAATCTTGAAAAATACATGCAAAAACAGTGGTTAATGTGAATTTTAATAAATTTTGGAAAGAATTTACTACATTGCCAGAGGTTGAGGCAATTGCTCTAGGGGGATCAAGACTAAAACAAATATTTGATGAAAAGGCGGACAATGACTTATATATTTACTGTAATGAGATACCAATTGAGAATACTCTAAGACGAATATTGGAGAATGACTGTCATTATATGGAGTTTGGAAATTCATAATGGGAGCATGAAGACAATTGTACATTGAAAGATGGAATAGATATTGAAATCTTGAGGACTTTTCACAACAAATATATTCAGTCGTTGAAGAGTTTAATCCGAGCAATGGATACACAACTTGTATGGGGCATAATCTTTTACATTGCAACATTCTATTTGATAATAATGGTAAATTGGAAAAACGGCAAAATAAGTATCAAATATCAGACCAGAAGAGTTATGTAAAGATATTATAAAAACAACATGGATCTACTCACTGGTAGCCTGCCATCATATGATAAACAGATAGAAAAAATTCTTGTTCGTAAGGATATAGTAAGTATAAACTATAGAGTTGCAGCATTTCTAGAGTCGTACCTCGATATTATATTTGCGATTAACCGATTAACGCATCCTGGAGAAAAAAGATGATAACCTATGCAAAAACAGACGCAACCATTCTTCCTGAAGCATTTAATTATAATTTTAGAAGGATTATTTCAGAATATGTTTGAGGAGTCAGGAAAAACAATGGAAATACTTAAGAGCATAATTACTGAATTACAGAAAGTAGTGTAATGGGTTATCCAAAGGCAAAAAACACTGGCAGTATTAAATTCATAAATAGATAAAGCATTCGGTGTATCAGGTACTACTCCATGGGGAGCAACCACAATTATGAGTAGATAAATAACACAAGTTTCCTGATGAATTTGTTACACGAATTATAGGATGAACTGCAAATAAGCACCATGTCTATTAGATGTTAAATGAAAGTAATTAATAAGAAGAGGTAGGCAAGGCAATTAGATTTTTCTAAAATCTCTATAGAAGGAATAAGCACAAAATTAAGAAAATTCTTTAAAAAAATGGATAGTGATCCAATAGAAATAATGTTTGATAAGTCAGTACTACATTGGATTATTACATGTATAAATAATCTACCAAGTATCGGTAATATTAACTGATAGCATCTTGAGATGGCTATAACATAAGATAAAGAGATGTCTACAATAATTAGAATTCAAAAGATGAAATAACTTACAAAAAGTGTTGACAAAGGCTATGGGTTCATGCTATTATAATTAGGTTGTCAATTGAGACAGCACCAACGAATCGAACAACGAACTTTGGTTGAATAAAAGATTCAAAAAAAGGTTGACAGTGTATCGAGTAACATGATACAATATAGACCTTGTCACATGAAGTGGCGAGAAAAAAGCGAAGCATGTGAGACCAATTAAAATTAATTGAAACAATTAGTTGACAATTGCGTAACAAACATGTTACAATAATGAAGTTGCATCACAACCGCAACGAAAGCTCATTGAAAACTGAACAAAGATAAACACACCAAATGTGTAAGGGGATCTGTTCTACGGAACAGACAACCAAACAATTTCGCTGGACGACCACCAGTTTAAAAAAGGTCAACAAAGCT
>NZ_JBGQQY010000091.1:0-2000 GCF_045528545.1 Ruoffia sp. FAM 26254 | reverse complement strand
GACGCGATTATATGTCCCTCAGACAAATAAAAAAGATCAAGCAACAACTTATGCTGCTTGATCTTGATTAAAATGAGTCATCAACCCTATTTGACAAAGAGCCATTTAAATTTAATCAAAAACACATCTTAGATTAGATAACCTAAGATGTGCCTCATTAATTAGAATAATTCTTTGTCACTACCAAACGTTTCTCCTAAAGCTTGTTGTGCAAGCACATTTAAGAAGTTCCATGGTTTATCATATTCTGGTTGGAAGAAGTAGTCAGCTAAAGCTAATTGTTCTAATGTCCAGCCAGCTGAAATTGCTGTTGAAACTGTATTTATCGCAAACATAACATCTTGTTTAGACATTAACTGCGCACCAACAATACGATTTTTTTCTTTTTCAAAGTGAATTTTCATCATAACAGTTGTATCATCACCAATAAATTTAGGACGAATAGTCTCTTCATAATATTTACTGTCGACTTTGCTTAAATCTGCGTCAGAGTCTTTAACACCTGTACAAGCAAAGTGGTAATCGAATAATGATAATGCAGATGTGCCCGAAACGGCTGGCATTTCAAATTTGTTATCTGAAAGCATATTTTTAGCAGCGATTACACCTTGGCGACGTGCGTTAGAAGCTAAAGCAATGGCACGTTTTTCCCCCGTTGGAGCAAATGGAATTAATGTCGCATCTCCAGCTACATAAATATCTGGATTTGATGTTGATTGCATATGTTCATTCACTTCAACAAAACCACGTTCGTTTCGCGCTAAGATACCGTCTAACCATTGTGTATTTGGACGCACACCAACGGCCATAATAACAGTATCTGCTTCGTATTCACCTTTATCTGTCACGACTTTTGCAACAGATCCATTCTCACCGATGATTTCTTGAACTTTTTCCCCACCATGGAATTTCATTCCATGTTCAAGTGCGTTCTCTTGTAAGACTGAAGTAAATTCTTTATCTAGATACGTAGGTAAGATTGAATTTAATGAATCAATAACCGTTGTATCAATTCCTGCTTTCGCGTATGCTTCAGCAACTTCTATTCCAATATATCCACTACCTACAACAACTGCTTTTTTAGCAGATGACATACGTTCTTTTACTTTATCTGCCCAATTGCGGCCACGTAAGTAGTATAAATGATCTAAATCAGTTCCAGGAATTGGAATTTCAATCGGTACAGCCCCTGGGCTAAGGAATAATTTATCATATGATTCTTCAGATTCTCCGTCAGCTGTTTTAACTGTAATCGTTTTAGCTTCTGGATCTACAGATACAACATCACTATTCATATGAACATTTACGCCTTGCTCTTTATAACTTTCTTCATTTGCATAATGTAAGCTATCTAAAGAAGGTGAGATATCTTCTAAATAACTTTGAATCCCACAAGATAAGAATGATGCTGTTTCCCCGCGTTCATATAAATGAATCTCAGCATTTGAATCTTCTTTTAAGATAGTTTGCACTGCTTCATACCCAGCATGTGAAGTACCTACAACAATAATTTTCATAACAAAACCTCCAAGAATTTTTTAACAAATTTATTATATCACATTCTAATCTGATTTCAAACATTCAGAACTCAATCTAACAAAACGTTTATTCAACACCATTTAGTTAGATATTTCATGGGAACATCCATTTGAATAATAGTAATATATTTTTTTCATTTATATAAGCCAAAAAAATTATTTGGTCCTGAATAATTCATAGCTCTATAATTTAAGCTGGTTTCTTGAATAAATTAATCGTTCCGTAAATTTCAAGTTTAAGTTAGCCACTACAGGTAACTCATTTGTTTGGTACCGTAACTGCCTTGTTATTCTAAATCAGTGACCCTCTGATATTGAACTGAGGGATGGTAGTCTCCCGACCAGTCTGGACTCAGGCCATCTTTCCAGACATGAAGCCATGCCGAGGTCAAGTAATGATAGGTCAAGCCCCCAATCGTTCTTGCTTGAATGCTTGAACAAATGTGTCATGTGGTATTGCAT
>NZ_JBGQQY010000090.1:0-2020 GCF_045528545.1 Ruoffia sp. FAM 26254 | reverse complement strand
TTCCTCCAAGTTAAGCGTCGTAACTTAAACTTTAGAGGTAAACTGGATGACTAACAAGGCTTTTTTTGTTGCCTGGTTATGTACTTTTAGGCTGCAATCTTATGTATTATTATATTGCCATAAACAACTGCTTTTAATTAAAGAATAAAGCACCGATAAATGCAGGAGAACTGCATTTATCGGTGCTTATTTATGGTCTGATACTCATTTCTTCTAGTCGCTTACGTACTTCTTTGGCTCTTGCTACTGATAAATCACAAGTTAAACCATTTTTTAAAGTAATGATTTTTTCTTTTTGATTAACACTTTCAATCATCATTATATTCGCAATAAATGATTTGTGAACACGGATAAATTCCTCATGTGATTTTTCAATTGCCTTTAAACTTTCATAGAACTGATAATGTCCATTTGTAGTAATGATTGCCACTTTATGCGGCTGAGATAAACTTTCGAAATATATAATATTATCTAAAGCGATTGAGCGCATTTTACTACCTACTTTAAATGTATATTGTCTTTTTACTTCTGAATTTAAATGTTGTCTCTCACCAATCACATTCAAAATTTCTATTATTCGGTTTTGTAATTCTTCAGGTGTCTTTTTTACTATGTAATCAATCGCTTCAACTTTATAACGAAAAGTAACCGGAGCTAATTCTGCGTGTGTAGTTATAAATACAATTTTACCTAAGTCATCAACCTTTCTTATCTCTTTAGCTAAGTCTAAACCATTCATATCATGGTTTAAATCAATATCAAGAAAATAGATTGCATTCGAAGCTTTTTCAGAACTAATTGCTTCTAAAAGAATGAGTGGGTTCACAGATGCCAGGCTGAGTTCCATATCAAGTGATTCAATCATAATGTAATTAGCAATGACTTCACTCATATAGGCTAATTGCTTCTTGTCATCTTCGCAAATATAAATAGATTGCATCAAATCACCTCTCTTGGGATGATCAGCTCTTGAGTAAACACCTGATCATTAATTTGAGTATTAAGCAGTATCATAGACTTATCTACTAGTCTATCTAAGTTAAAGAGTCCAATCCCTCGTTCTGCCCCTTTGGTTGAATATCCGTTTTCTTTTAATGTAACTAAACTTTCAATATTTACTCGGCAAGAGTTTTCTACAATTATTAGGGACTCCAATTCTTCTTGGATTAATGAAACCGATAGCTCTCCATGTTGAATTTCTGCCGCTTCTTCGATGGCATTATCTAAAATAATGCCTAACATACGTGGCAATGATAATGTTTCATCTGTTTCAATAAACATACTTTCTGACACTTCAATGTTCACAACAATCCCTCGTGACTTGGCATATAATAGTTTAGTATAGATTAAGTTTCGTAAGTCAGCATTTTGTAAGTAAATTAGTTTACCTAATTGCCGATTGGTATCATCTGTTTGAATGTCATGTTTATCTAAGACTCGTTCAAAATAATCCCGTAATTGATCCCACTCTTCAGCTTTTATGAATCCATCAAGACTAAGCAATATATTTTGATAATCATGACGAAACTGACGAACATCATCATATTGCCTTGTAATCAACTGATTATATTGTTGATTAACTTCTTCTTGAGCTTTTTCTTGTTCAATCATTCGAATTTGCTCACTGCTATTGTGAAAGAATATAAGTACTAGAACAAATAATACACTCGCGAATAAATAAACACTTCTAAATATAGTAAGCATTGAATCATTGAGTAAGAAATACTCGAAAAGATTCATCAGTTGAGCATAATAAACAACAAAGAAAATGCACAAAATAATAATATAAATGAATGTTTTTGCATTGATATAATATCTGTAGAACCACTTTATAAGTTGTCGAGTAAGGAAAGTCAGAATACTAATAAAAGCTAAAGTAATTATAATTGTCATCCAAAAATGAGGTAGTTGAACATAGCTCATGAGAGTGTAAAATATCTTGTGTAAATAGAAAAAAGGAAGCCCCTTCTGTAGAATAGAGTTACCACACTACATTCACAGAAAAGAGGACTTCCCTATG
>NZ_JBGQQY010000089.1:0-2089 GCF_045528545.1 Ruoffia sp. FAM 26254 | reverse complement strand
AAGTCGCCACGATAAATTGCACGATAGATAGTATTATAACTGATTTTATTTTTGGAATTTTCAAGGTTCAAACGACCAGAAATTTGTTCTGGAGACCATTGTTCGTTGAGAAATAGTCGTTTGACCAACTGGAAAATAGAGTCTTTATCTAGCGTGCGATGTCTGCCACATAGTTGTTTTCTACGTTTATACTCTCCATGAGCAGTTGACGGTGAATAACTGCCATCCTTGTTTGAATTACGATGTAATTCTCTTGAGATAGTCGATTTAGAACGGTCCAGGGTCTCGGATATATGCCCGATAGTTTCGCCTTGTTCATACATTAGGAATATTGTTTCTCGCTCATTCATGGTAAGATGTGTGTATGGATTCATAGCTTTCTCCTTCTAATAGTTGGTTGGTACATCTATTTTATAGGAAAACTATGGATCTTTTTTTATTTTATTATTGTTGTTGCACTTAAATTGTAAATTCGTCCTCAGAAAATAGAAAACAAGTGAGTTCTCCTGTAGAATAATAGTCGACAAAAACCAAATATCCATAGGAGGAACTCACTTGCCTACATCAAATGATATGCAAAATGTACTAGATATTCAAGACAAAAACATGATTTTCGAAGATAACTGCGTGTCTTATGGGATACACAAACAAAAGAAATGTAAATTTATAGACTGTACATTGACTTATATTCCTACGGAATGTAAGAAATGTCAGGAACCAAACAAGGACTTCTCTATCTATAAAAATGGGACTCAGACTTCTAGAATCACTTTTCCAATATCTGGCATTTACCCGACCTATCTTAGAGTGAAAAAGCAGCGGTTCAAGTGTACATCTTGTGAAGCAACATTTACTGCGGAAACACCGATTGTAAAAGAGGCGTGTTTTATCTCTAATTTTATCAAAGCAGAAATACTGGCGAAGTCAGCTGATGCTCGTTCGATCAAGAGCTTGGCAGAAGAGACGAATGTCTCTTCCACAACGATTCAAAGAATCATCAATGAACAGGTGAAGTATTATCGACCTTACTATCATTCATTGCCGGAGAACTTGTCTTTTGATGAGTTTAAGTATGGTAATGGGCAAATGGCTTTTGAGTATATTGATGTCGTAACAGGAACGATACTAGATATTTTAGAAAGCAAAGATACTCGTACAATCAAAGATCACTTCTGTTCTCGATACAGCCAAAACCAGAGAAATCAGGTCAAAACGATTACGACAGACATGAATGCCAGTTACGTCAGCTTCATCCCTGAACTGTTTCCAAACGCTGATATCATTATTGATCGATTTCATATCGTTCAGCTCGTGAACCGAGCGATGAACAAAACACGCGTAAAAGTCATGAATCGACTTCGAACGTCCAATGGAGAAGACCAAAAGAAGTACAGACGACTCAAACGCTTCTGGAAGAAACTACTGAAGAAAGAGTCCGAGTTGTCTTATACTACCTATCAATACTTTCCCATGTTCGGACAGCGTCTGGAATCAGCAATCGTTTCTGAGATGTTGGCGTACGATCCAGAACTAAAAGCAACTTATACAATGTATCAAGCTATTCTTAAAGCCGTCGAACACAATGACTCAAAACAGTTAAGAACTGTTTTAGATCAACCCGCTTCTCCTGAACTATCTGGATACATGAAAACCAGTTTAAAGACGTTGCGCGCTCATTTTCCTCATATCCAAAACACCTTCTATTATCCTTATAACAATGGAAAGATAGAGGGAATCAATAACAAGATCAAAGTATTGAACCGGGTAGCCTATGGTTACGGTAACTTTATTCATTATAAAAATCGCATTATCCTGCACTTCAATTTAAAACCAATCAGAAATAAAATCAAAATGATAGAAAAAGAAAGAGAACATACAGCAGCGTAAGCTCGTTGTACATCCTCTTCCAAAATCTATTATTATTTGACTTTATTCTTTACCAACGTTGTTTGACAGAGAACCTTATTATCAATCAAAACCAAAGAAAGACGAATCAGAACTTGAAGAAGTAGTCGCTGAAGAATTTATCCGCAGCCGAAAGGCCTACGGCTCAAGAAAAATAAAAAAAGCCTTATCAAAACGAGGCATT
>NZ_JBGQQY010000088.1:0-2288 GCF_045528545.1 Ruoffia sp. FAM 26254 | reverse complement strand
CTGTAAGATATCTGTAGTAAGATTGTTCATAGGGAAGTCCTCTTTTCTGTGAATTTAGTGTGGTAACTCTATTCTACAGAAGGGACTTCCTTTTTTCTATTTACACAAAATATTTTACACTCTCCGAAAAAACAATTAGGAGATTAATACTAATTCTTGATCTACATCAATTCAATCTATCTAGTCTTCGATTAGAATAGATGCATAAGAGGTAAGAAATGAAAATATTGAAATACAAAATACCTCGTTAAATTGATGTAGATCAAGATTAAAAGCTTGAATAGCTGATATACTATAGATGTCAATAAGGTAAATCGAATGAACAAATAAAAATTCAAAGGAGAATGTATCATGCAAAAAGCAAATATTCAATTAGAAACGTTAACTTGTCCATCATGTCTACAAAAGATCGAAAATGGTGTTGGTAACTTAAACGGTGTGGATAAAGACAGCTTGAAAGTGATGTTCAATGCAAGCCGTGTAAAAGTAAACTTCGACGACACTGTATCAATTGAAGACATAGAAAAAGCTATCCAAGACTTAGGTTATGGCGTAAAAAGATCGCGTGTAAAAGCCGCGTAGGTTTACTTAAAAAATCAAAAAAATAATGGAGGAATGAATCATGTCAGAAAAAACACCACAAGAAAGATTAAAAGAAGAACAAGAATATAAAGATCATGTGCATCATACGAAAATAAATGCAGCAGCCATTACAGACCATCTTTTAGGGAATATTCACACACTACATGTGAAGTTACATCAGTATCATTGGTATTTAAAGGGACCTCACTTCTTTACTTTACATGAAAAATTTGAGGAACTATATGATGATAATGAAAAATGGTTTGACCGCTTAGCTGAACAACTGCTAGTTTCAGGATATAAACCAGCTTCTACAACTAAAGAGCTTGTCGAGCATTCTATGCTATCAGAAGATCCAGCAGATAAATATATAAAAGCCGAAGAAATGGTTGACAATATCATCGATGATTTCAGAGAAACTCGTGAATTAACGATTCGTGCCATTCACTTGGCGCAAGAAGAAGAGAATGTTGTCTTTGAGGATACGCTAATTGAATTTAAAGATGACTTAGATACAATAATCTGGATGTTGCAAGCCTTTTTAGGAAAAGAAGCCCTAGAAGATGATGATTACCGCGAGGAAGAGGAAGACTAATACAATATAGATGAAAAGGAACAAGTAACTGCGAATTTACAAAGTGTAGTGAACCCAAAAAGTTGGAGTTTATTCAATTAAATATTAAGCAGACAATTGAGTGTCTTGTTTTCGGTATTCAACCGGAGATAAGCCACTCAATTTTTGTTTAATCCATTGAGATTCTTTGTGAAATAGGGTTGATGGCAATTTCAATTTTGACATTAACCCTATTTATTGTAAAACTTTAGTTAAGTGTATTGAAACATTGGTGTTTTTGATTAGGAATTATATTTGTTTAAGGAAATGAATAAACATTTTTATATGTAACTAGATCAACTCCAATATATGAATGAAACGTATCATTTTTTCTCACATACATCAGCATAAATTATTTTAAAGCAACTTCTTCTTTACTGTCTATACAAACTTTTGATTCATCCGATTAATTAGTCTCAATAGATTGATTTACTGTGGGATTATCGTCAGATATAAAACATACAATAGATGAAGAATTGGCAAACTCAACGAATCAACTCAAAGAGATGATAGCTAAGTTGTTAGACTTAGAGATTCAGGAATTAAATCTTCAAAAGATCCATGATTATTTACTGTAAAAAGAAGTGAAGTTGAGAAACAAGAAAATAGACTTAAAAAAACCAACTTTTAGTATCAAAGAAATGCAAAGAGATCACAGAGAAATACTCTGAATAGCTAGAAATAAAAAGAACAATTAAGCAAAGCTAGAAAATTACCGCTATAAAAACACACTCTTAGATTAAAAACTTTCAGTTCAATACTTAAGAGCGTACTTTTATTATAGCAGGATGAAATTATAATATGTGGCTTTCAATATGAACGTTTTGAGGCATTAAAGTGTAGTTGCCTTGAGTAGTTGAAATCAACTCTAAATGCATGTATAGGCCATTACTTAAAATTATTTTGCTGAAAGTTGTTAAAAGAATTATAGGATTAAATTATTTCTCTATGATGATTTATTAATGGTATTTGATTTGTCAAATTAAGCTAGACAAAACTGCTTCATCTAAGTAACTCAAAAATACTTCCAACGGTGTTCGGTAGTGTAAGGATTTCCGTGGAATCGTGTTCCGTTTGTGTGCAATCGATGACA
>NZ_JBGQQY010000087.1:0-2833 GCF_045528545.1 Ruoffia sp. FAM 26254 | reverse complement strand
TGAATGAGAATTCCAATGGTTTATTACGCAGAGACGGACTGCCAAAAGGAATGGACTTTAATCAAGTAGACCAAAGCTTTGTGTCATCGATTGCACACAAACGGAACACGATTCCACGGAAATCCTTGCACTACCAAACACCGTTGGAAGTATTTTTGAGTTACTTAGATGAAGCTGTTTTGTCTAGCTTAATTTGACAAATCAAAATATCTATTTCTCCTTTTTTTTTATAAGTTGAATTGCAATAATTAATGCGACAATTTTTTATTTACTCAATTAATAAGAGTTCGTTTTATTAACATACTGACTCTATCTACTCTTTTAATTGAGTCCAATTTCTTATTATATAGAATAGCATTTCAAGTAATAATAAGGGTAGCGACAATACAAAGACAAAAATCAAAAGAAAGAATAAATCAAAAATGTTCAAGTTTGTTATGACAATAACAGTGATAAATAGACCAATAATAATTATAAAGGGGTACGCTATTTTTAAAGCAAATGAATCTGAATCATTCATTAACTGAAAAATCCATTTCTTTAACATGAGATTAATTATTGTTCCCACGGGGGCTGACATTAAAATTAAGAGTAAGAAATAAGCAATGGCCTCTTGACCTGGAATCAACATCCATAAATAAATTAAGCTAAATTGACCAACCGCGGTTAACAATAAACGGAGCATTACACTCCATAATTTAGGCTGATGTATTAACAAATGATTCACGTCCTTATTAGATTAGATATTTATTACGTAGCATGCCCTTTACTAATTACATTTTCGCACATTTTCAGCTTTTATAAAAGAATTTGATCCATTATTTTCTGATTTACTTCTATTTAATCCAAGATTATTATAGAGTTCAACTAATCAAGTAAAGGAGTGCATTATAAAGTTATTTGAAAGCGAACAAATTAACGACGCCATAATCCGTATTAAAATGCCTAACGTCTGTGCTTATGTTGTCAATGGGCGTGACAGAGTCGTTTTGATTAATACTGGTTTTAGATATGGGGATTTGAGGCAAGTTGTTGATAACTTACTTGATATGCCCTATGATGTCATCTGCACACAAGGTCATCTAGATCATGCGAAAGCAAGGCTTATCTTTCACATCGGAGCACTTTATTGCTCAAAAAGAAATAAATTATCATTCTTATAAAGAATACGATGTGTTTAACTTATGGGAGTCACTATCATTCCCATACACTTACCAAGTCATACTTCAGGGATTATGGGGTTTCTTATGCCTGAACTTAAGACTGTAATTCTCGGTGACGCTTGTGCCAATCCAACTATTATGAATCAAGATTCAAGTGGAACCGCCGAATCATTCCGAGAAGGTTTAATTAATTTAAATCAACACCGTTCTGAATTCAATTCAGTTTTAACGCAACATTCGAACTTTGGTGTGCCCTCTTTCGTAGTAGACCATAATTTATATTGGGCAGAGCAAATCTTATTAAACAAAGACGATCGTTTTAGAATTCGTTTAGGTGGTATAGAGTCTTTTGTCTCTCGAAATAAAAGGTTTTCCACCAATAAAGCTACTCAGGTAACATTATCTATTGACTAAACAATATTCGAAATAAATAAAGCGCTACTTACCCTAATGAGGGGTAAGTAGCGCTTTATCATTGGGACAAATTAAATGTTGTCCATGGTTCTAATTGTGGTGGATTAGATTGAATTTTTATCAATTCTTGTAACGTAGGATGTGGAATTTCCATTTCATAAGCCGATAGGAATTATATGTCCAAATGTAGTTTTAAAATCATAGTTCTAAATAAGAATTATTGTTTAAAGGATTACGCGATAAAAGACTATAAATCCTGGTTTCTTTTGAATCATCAATCAACTCAATGTCGATTTTATTCAATTGACATTGATACTCAAATAATTCGAAACCATTTCGCATGAAGCGACTTTTATTCAAAGTGACAATCTTGCTGGTTAATCATTTTCAAGAGATTTAATAAGCTTTTTCGCTGATAATTAAGTTCGCCACCAATTTCTGAAAAGATCTCAAAAGTATAATCATGAGCTTGCATATATTCTTCAACAAGCTTAACTTGCGACCTTAATTCAGCCATTTGTGTCGAAGTGCTAACTCTACAATAACCAATAATAAGTTTACCATCGTTATTGATAGTCTCAGGTAGATAATCTTTTAATTGCTCCGAGGAATAATAGCGAGTTCCTGCATTAGTTATATGATGGGGAATCAACTCGCCATTTTGCTGCATCCGTCTTAAAATATAGGGAGTTATCCCTGTTTTTTTGCAAACTTTCCAATAGACAATAATTCTATATTTTAAATTCCCTTCTGTATATTTTATCAGAGAGGATTCATACTATAAATCGATTTTATATTATTTGATTTTTTCGTGTTCATATTAAAGCGCAACCTTTAATACAGTCTTTCTCTTGCGAGTAGACTTCTATATGTTTCCATATAGCGCAGACTATTTCTTCTACCACATGGGTAGCCACATTTTTCTTCCGCCATTTGCTTGCGGCTTTACTCTCCCTCAAGGAGATAGTCGTTGAACGTCCCTCATATTCATTCATGAACTTAGAGTTTTCGCTGCTAAACAACCATTTTAATTTATCCTTAGCGCTACTTATTTACATACTGTCCTATAATAAGTAGTTTTTATTTCAGCTTAGATTATCCTTATTATTTTTTCTGCTTTCGCACCTTGACGTTTATTTTCGCCGATTGTAAAATTAAGCTAGACAACTAAAACAGCCATTTGTGGTACACTCAACTTGTAATTCCGACCAAAGAATACAAAGGAGTGACCACAAATGACCTACACCCATCTTACC
>NZ_JBGQQY010000086.1:0-3063 GCF_045528545.1 Ruoffia sp. FAM 26254 | reverse complement strand
TTAGATTTCTTTGTGTTAAAATGAGTGTGTGACATGAAGATTCTCTCCTTATACTATGTTGTGGTGACTTAAGTATAACGAATCTTCATGTCTTTTTTTAGTGTTGCGTTTCATCTTACAACACACCTATTTAAAGCAACTTACTTCATCACCCATTAGGTGATGAAAAAAGAACCACTTTCTGATATGGTTAATTCACTACAAACAACCATAGAAAGGGGTTCTCTCAATGGTTACTTTACAAGAAAATGCAGTGAAATTCAACAGTAACTTAATCGTTTCTCATGATGGTGGTCGTTTATCAAGTGATTCTGGTTTGATTTTAATCGATGAATTAATGGATGCTTTCCAATTTACTCAGCTCTCTAAAAAGATTGTTCGATTTAACGACAGTTGAAAATATTGGACGCATACGAATCATAAGCTTTTAAAACAGTTAGTGCTGCAAATTGTAGCCGGTTATAACACCGACTCTGCTGCAAATATTCTACAGCATGATCCGGTATTACAGACGCTCTTAACCGATGAGCCGCTGGCTTCTCAATCCTCAATCTCTCGACTCTATGATCGTGTAGAAGGTGAGACAATTAAGACGCTTCAAGTATTCAATCAAGCGTTAATTGACAAAGCCCGTCTGGTTCGCAACGATACAAATATGATTATCGATTTAGATTCTACCCATTCGGATACCTTTGGTCATCAAGAACAAACTGCTTACAACGCCCATTATGGAACGAATGGCTACCATCCTTTAGTGGCATTTGACGGCTTGACTGGCGACTTTTTAAAAGCCAAGCTTCGATCAGGAAATCAATACACTTCCAACGGGGTCAAAGAATTTCTTGAACCGTTATTGGAACATTATAACCAAACGATTCCAACCACTGATATTCTCGTTCGTGGAGACAGTGGTTTCGCGACACCGGATGTTTATGATTTATGCGACTTATACGAAAATCAGTATGTCATTCGGCTAAAGGCCAATAGGAATTTATATCGTTTAGCGGAAGAGTTTGTGTTCTATGATAACCATCATCCTTGGGATGAAAAAGAAGTCTATTATCATTCGGTTTCCTACCAAGCAGCTTCATGGTTCAAACCGCGTCGAGTGTGTATTCGTTCAACTCGAGAAGTAGGCGAACTCCTTTTTAAGCATTCCTTTATTGTCACGAATTTCTCAGAAAACATCTCAGCTAAAAGAGTGTTTGAAACCTACAATAAACGCGGTACCATGGAAAACTACATTAAAGAAGCCAAGAACAGCTTCTTCTTTGATAAAACAGATAGTCCTAGATTCATTGAAAACGAGGCCCGCATGATGATTAGCCTGTTGGCGTACAATCTGGTTAACTTCTTACGCACCTTGTGTTTTGAGCCAAAATCGAAAGGACTCCAAGTGGACACAATCCGTTTCCGTCTATTCAAAGTGGCTGGAAAACTAGTCAGCACTGCAAGACAAATGTATTTAAAACTATCGATTTCTCATGTTTATCAGCGAGAGTTTTATGCCGTATTCAGGAAAATCCAAAGGATTCGGCAGTACATTTAAAGAACCTGATTTTTAAAAAGTTCAAATGGCCCAGGGAGAAGTGCGCCTAAAATTTGAGTTCAAAAAGTGAAAAGTCTCAAAATAATTAAGTAGACCGAAAAAAATAAATAATTAGGATAGAAAATGGAAAACGATAAAGAAAATATAACAATATTGATAAAACAGCCTCTGAAATTAGAGGTATGAATTATTCAGGAATTAAGTATATATTGTTAATAGGAAAGAAATGCTAATATGTAGCCATTTGCAACCGCTAGTTGCGCAATTATACAGTGCACTACATGGTCTGCAACCATTATCTGAGAGATAATAAAGGTAGGAAAAGAGAGATGAATACATAACATAAGGAGTGTTATCCATGATATTAGCAGACAAAATTATCCACTTGCGAAAGAGATATAATATGACGCAAGAGGATCTAGCTGAAAAGTTGAATGTCAGTCGTCAGTCAGTCTCAAAGTGGGAAGGCAATCAAGCGACACCCGATTTAAACAAAGTCCTTAAACTCTCAAAACTTTTTGGTGTCACAACCGATTATCTCTTAAATGATGATGATGAAAGTTTAGAAACAGAAGAGGAAGTAGCAGCTGAACACGAGTTGCCAAAAGCAGATTATGTGTCTGTGTCACTGAATACAGCTAAAGAATACTTAGAAGAGAAGTCAGATTTTGCTCATCGAATTGGTATAGGGGTTGTGCTACTAATAAGTAGTGTCATTCCGATTGTGACTTTAACAACACCATCGATGCTTCGAATAATTCCAGAGAATGTCAGTGAAGCGATTGGAATTAGTGCGCTGTTCTTACTTGTAGCCTTAGGTGTCGGTGTGATGATCTTTGCGAGTATGCGTATGCAAAACTTTGCGTTTTTAGAAGAAGCTTTTGAGTTGGAGTTCGGTGTTCGTGGATTTGTTGAGAAAGAGATAGACAATTATCGTCCGATTCATACGCGACAATTATCCTTTGGCGTTGCTTTAATCATAGTGAGCGTACTTCCAATCATTATCATTAACCTGTTATTTCCTAGTTTTGCAGAAGACCATATTGGTTATGTTGTAGGGATTTTCCTCACGGTGGTTTCTATGGCTATCTATATGTTGATTTCTACAGGGATTTATTGGGGCAGTTTGAATACATTACTTAATCACCGTCAGCCAGAGGATGAGGAAAGTGAAGTAGTTGAACGTCTAGCCGGTATCTATTGGCCTTTGGTGACAGCGATCTTCCTTGGTTATAGTTTTATCACAGCGGATTGGGGACGCAGTTGGTTCATTTGGCCGATTGCAGCTATGATCTTCGCAGCCTTATCTGGTGTAGTGGATTTTCGCAACCAGAAGAATGAATAAAAGCAAAAAACTCAGGCACCTTGTTAATTTAACAGGTTGCCTGAGTCCTGAATAATTCATACTTTTAAATATTGAGTTATTCTAGTCGTTATTTTTCAATTTTGGATCACTTTATCGAAAATAAAATATTTTAATCGATTTTCTAAGCTAAAGAAAATCTTTTTAGTCT
>NZ_JBGQQY010000085.1:0-3330 GCF_045528545.1 Ruoffia sp. FAM 26254 | reverse complement strand
TTAACCCGAAGCCACCGCGGTTTCCAGCAAGCTGAAGCAGAGCTATGGGAAATGTTTGGAACACTAGCAGAGAGCTGATTCTTTTACAGAAGGAATTCTTTATTTACACAAACTTCTTGACGCTCCCTAAAAGTTTCAAGCTTTCCAAAAAAATGGTAACACTTACAAAATATTTATTATAATTTATTCAATTAAAGGGAGATACATCATATGGAAGATAAAAATTTAGTTCTGAATACATATGTATTCGAAGAACTCATGAAACAAGGGCAATTTCAGATTGAATGGTTAGAAAAAATCAAAGACTTGGGGATTCAAACAGTTGAGATTCGTCGTGAGTATTTACGTGATAGAAAAGAATTAGCCGAATTAAAAGAAAAAGCCGAAGAATTGAATATGACTTTATTCTTTGCTGTACCTGATGTTTTATTCCCGGGCGTATTAATGAGTAAAGAAACTTTGCGTCAGTACTTTGAAGAATATAGCGAATTAAGTGCTAAACAATTCAAAATCATTGCAGGTTATGATGAAGATATAAATGATGTGGATATTGAAATACTTAAATCTCTAATGACAGAATACGGTATCTTACACCTTACATTAGAGAACGATCAAGAAGACTACTCAACACCAGAGAAGATAAAAAGGATTCTTAGTAAACTTAAAGACGCAGGTATTGACGCTGGAATGACTTTTGATACAGGAAACTTCTTAGCAACAGGCCAGTCCCCATTAGAAAGTGCGAAAGCATTAAAAGATGATGTCACGTTCATTCATATGAAAAACATTAAAGCCGATACTAAAGAAATGACTCTGATTGATGAAAGGGATATCAGTATGCTCGAAATATTAGCTGTATTTTCAGAAGAAGTCAATCGGGCAATTGAATACCCATGTGGCGGTAATCCATTTGAGACGGTAAAAGGCGAAATCGAGAAATTAAAAAAGAAATAGTCAGAATTAAATAGTACTTTAAAACTGCAATTAATGGAATAATTGCAGTTTTTTTGATAGAAAAACCAAATAAACATGAAAAAATTAAAATAAAACATCCGATGACTCGGATGAAAAAGAGTAAATTTTTTATTAAATATTTTCACACATGTCTATGGAAATACTTAATTTAAAAAGGATGCGATTGTGAAAGAATGTCAAAAATATTAATAATATAAAATAAGTTTCCTTATAAGAAAATGTGAGTCTTAAAAACTAAATATAAAGAGCTATTTATTTCATTTATCAGTTGAAAGTGCTCTTGTTTCCTATTATAAGCTCTTTAAAGGTTTCGGATTGCATTATTCACTTTCTAAAAAAGAAAGTTAAAAGTGAGCTATCCAAAACAAATGGTTAGAAAAAATAGTTTATTAAAAGGAGACATGGAAATGGAACAAGTTAACTTAGGTATTATTGGATACGGACAACAAGGTGGATTCTATGGAAGTTTAGTCACTGAAGGTAAAGTTGACAAAATGGCAGTAGTAGCGGTTACAGATATTGATGAGGCTAAAGACGAGAAAATCAAAGCAGACTTTCCAAACACTAAAATTTATCGTAACTATAAAGAGATGGTTAATAGTGGATACGGTGACGCAGTATTGAAAGAGATACCACATTACTAACACCCTGAAATGGCGATTTATGCTTTGGAAAATGGTTTACACGTATTAAACGAAAAGTCAGCAGGTGTATATACAGAACAGGTTAAAAAATTAAACGAAGTTGCAGAGTCTAAAAAAGATGAATTTTCTTATGCAATTATGTTCAATTAACGTAATAACCCGCTTTATCAAAAAATAAAAGCGATTGTAGAGAACGGTGAAATCGGAAATATTCGTCGGACGAATTGGATCATTACAATATAGTGGAGACCACAAGCATATTACGATTTGAGAAAGCAAGCGGACGTTGTCTTAGTAGATGAAGCTCATCTTCTATTATCAAACAGGGATGCCTTCAATAACTTTAATTATCAAAATCACCTTGAATAAATTAAGTGGGGGTGAGGCAACACGGGTGGCTATGGCAGAGATGTTTGTCAAAGCAAGTAATGTATTGATTCTAGATGAGCCAACTAATTTTATCGATGTTTTTACGATTGAAGCTTTAGAAAGCTTTATCCAGAAGTATTCAGGTACGGTTATTTTTACATCTCATGATAAGGAATTTGTGAGCCGAGTCGCTGATCCAGTGTATCAAATAGATGAAGAAAAGCTCATACATCTTCGTTAAATGAGATTCCAGTGACTAAAAGAGAAATTGATGACGACATTATTAGTAAAATTTAACTTAAATGAGAGGGTTTTCGTAGTAGAATAGTAAGTTATAAGGGAGTGGGTGATGACGATGAAAATGAAGACATTAACTAAATTAGCCTTAACGTTCGCAGGGGTTGCAATTGTAAGAAGAGCCTTTGATACAAGCATTCAAATTAGAAAATACCAAATGAAGAGCAATAAAGTAAACAATAATGTTCGGGTGATGTTCTTAAGTGATTTACATAATAACCAGTTTGGTGATAATCAATCTATCTTGATAGAACAAATTTCCGAACAAAAGCCTGATATTGTGCTTTTAGGAGGTGACCTTTTCGACTACGTTGGAAATGTCCACCCAACAACTAAGCTCCTCGATTGGTTAGGCCAACATTACCCAACATTTTACGTCACGGGGAATCATGAATTACGTATGAAACATTTAGCTGGCTTTAAACGCTTGATTCGCGAGATGAATATTCAAGTGTTAGAAGGAGACCGTGCGAAAGTAGAAGTGGGTCAAACAACACTAGTAATAAATGGTGTGGATGATGCGAAACACAAACGTACATTTAAAAAACAATTGAAGTACGTAGGAAAAAAAATAGATACAGAGTATCTTAATATCTTAATCAGTCATCGCCCTGAACAAGTTGAACAATATGAAAAATACCCGTTTGACTTAATATTAGCGGGACACGCTCATGGAGGACAATTCCGATTACCTGGCTTAATTAACGGCCTTTACTCACCGCAACAGGGCTTTTTCCCAGCTTACGCCGGTGGCGAATATGAATTAGAGAATGAGGCTACGATGATTGTCAGTCGCGGCTTGATGATTCAAAATCAACAGTTCCCACGTATCTTTAATCCACCTGAAATTGTCATCGTCGATTTACATTGAAATGCTAAAAAGCTTAACTATCTCTAAGTATGGTTAAGCTTTTTTAGTATGTTGAATTGCAATAATTAATGCGACAATTTTTTATTTACTCAATTAATAAGAGTTCGTGTAAAAATACTTCCAAAGGTGTTTGGTAATCTAAGCATTTCCTAGGTCGATTATTCATTAACCACA
>NZ_JBGQQY010000084.1:0-3676 GCF_045528545.1 Ruoffia sp. FAM 26254 | reverse complement strand
CTTTGTGGTTAATGAATAATCGTCCTAGGAAATGCTTAGATTACCAAACACCTTTGGAAGTATTTTTACACGAACTCTTATTAATTGAGTAAATAAAAAATTGTCGCAATAATTATTGCAATTCAACTCTAAAAAAGAAATGTGGCTCTCTCTATGTGAAATTTTAATAGCAATACACCACAAAAGATGGTTCGTTGGGGGGAAATTTGTATCGACAAAAGACAGTGGCACACAACGATTTGATTACAAGTATTGCCAAAATTGATAAAATTTCATTGAATTTTTTTGGACGGGCAGCTCCATGTTTAGATACCGGAAATCTTCCTGAAGATAACACTGTCCCTTTATCAAAAAAACGAATATCATCCCGATCTAATAGTAGGGTGACCTTTTGAAAAATCTAATAGACCGTATTGACTTCTAAAAGACCGCCTTTGGTACTGGGAAATAAATAATCCTCTGGCTCTAAGTCTTTCGTGTAGTTCTGGAACAACTCCTGCAGGCTGCTTAAATATAAAATGCGCGTTTCCCCAGTTTTCGCTCTAAAACACGTGATTTTTTAGAGGAAATCACGTATTTTTCTGTAATTTTACGGTATCGGATATGTGCAAACCGCTGTTAATACCGATCAAAAGCAAGAAAACGTCGCGTTCGGCGTTTTTGTTGCGACGCAAACAAAATAAAGAGTCGCTGATTTCTTGGTGTGTTCGTAATGATTGGACATTATAACTCCTTGAAAAAATCTCTCCTCTCACAAAATAGATACATGCTTTCATTTATTACACCACACAATCATGTATTGGAAACCGATATAAAAAAAGAACCCTATAGATATAAAGTTCTCGATAAATGATTTTATGTAAACTATTGAATTATAAGTGGGCTATTTTATTTTTTAGTCTGCTGTAAGGTTAAAATGACGGTTGTTCAATTTTGTTTTTTTGATTTATAATATACTAGAGGAGTCAATACTTTAAAAGTTTTTCACCAAAAAATAAGTTTAACTATTTCTTCCAGCAACATAAAGGTAAAAACGAATCTTTTCTTGTGCAACAGTTATAAAAAAGGAGCGACTTAATGAAAATAAACAAAAAGTTATTTTGGAGCCTAGCAATTTCATATGCAGCTGTAACGTTTGTTTTGAATAATATACTTCATACGACTATAGGTAGGTTTTTAATGCAATTGAGTTACTTAGTTTTAGCTCTTGGACTAATTTTATTTACATATAAAATACTTAAAATCTCAATCAAACAATTTATCTATAATCGTAAAAAATAATACGCTACTTTTCACCTTTAAGTTTACAGATCATTTCTTTATACTTGTCATTATCTAATAATAACGAACTTTTTTTTACGGATAACAAGAAAAGTAAGATAAGGAGAACTGAATTACTAGTGATTACTGTATTAGAAAATATCAAAACAGCAGCAACAATATTGTTACTTTTAAGCACGCTAATTTATTATAGTAGTTTACGAAAAAAACGTAAGTTCCAATTACTAACATCTGTTGAAAAAAGATGTATATACTAACAACGATTTCAATATCACTATACGTTTTTAGTTACTTTATTCTTTACTTTGGAAGCTAAAAAACTTTGTAAGAATATCAAAAAAACTTTAATTTCTTAATATATAACAAAGGTTTAGATCGAGAGGAGAACGTTAATTGATCCCAGTTGCATTAGAAGAGTTAAAACATATTTTAAAAAGCATTAGAACAATCGTTATAATTCTAATATTCGTTTTATTTAGTTATGGTATGTCCTCTACTTTGTCAAATATTACTAGTACTGGTGATAGCATTGCAGCAGCTTATTCGAGTATTAGATTATTGGTTTTTATATTAGGATATATGTTTGTATCCACTGTCTCAAATAGTTGTATCAATAGAGAGATAGAAACTGGGTCAATAAAGTTTGTCCTATCAAAAATTAATAAGCAACAATTTATAATCGGAAAATTTATCGGCATTTTCCTATTTTGGTTCATTTGCATCGGTACAAGCTTTACTGTAATTTCGTTTTTAACTAATCAAGTTGATCTTAGTATTTTATTCATGTTAATGAGCGTGGTCACTTATTACATCTCTTTATGCGTATTACTTTCAGTATTAGTTAGCAAATCTTCAACCACCAATTTCATTGGATTAATCATGGGTATCTTTTTTCCAATCGTTGGACTTTGGGTAACACTATCAAACGAATGGTATAATTTCTTTATGTATTTCTTTCCATACGAATATATCTTAAAAGACGGTTACTTTATAGTTGTACCTGTACTAATATCAATCATTTACTTGAGTATTGCCGTAGTAAGCTTCAGTAGAAAAGAGGTGTGAAATGTCTTTACTAAATATCAAGAACGTAAAAAAAAGTTTTGGATCAAATTTAGTCTTAAACGATATCAATCTGACACTTGAACAGAATGATTTTTACGGATTAGTAGGAAAAAATGGTTCAGGGAAAACAACACTCATTAATCTTATAGCTGGAATAAATAAACCTGACAACGGGGATATTCTCTTCTACGACAACATTAATATAACCCAGTTCAAACATAAAATTGGTCTAATGCCTGATTCAGAAGGTCTCTACAGAAATATTAGTGGATATGACTTTCTAAAATATATGGGCCGGCTAAAAAAGATCAATTTATCCAACTTACAAATAAGTCAATTACTTGAAAAAGTGTTCCTAGAAGTTCCCCAACATTTAAAAATAAAGCACTATTCGTTTGGTATGAAAAAGAAGCTAGCTATAGCACAAACCTTAATTGGTAATCCAGACCTCATAATTTTAGATGAACCAACTTCAGGAGTTGATCCAGAATCGGCAATCTATCTACGTCAACTTTTTTCTGATTTTCATAAAGAAGGTAAAACGATACTTATTACATCTCATAATCTAAGTGAAATTGAAAAGTTATGTAATAAAGCTTCACTATTAGACAATGGAAAACTAACTATATCTGGAGAACTATCTACGTTATTGCAAAATAAAGAAAAGAGTATAAAGTTACTGATTCAATTTAAAACAACCTATCCAGAATCCGAATTACTTAAAATAATGCAAAAATGTTCTTTTGAAATCCATGTTAATTTATCAGATAGTACCCTGGAAATAGATTGTTATTCTTCGGATATCAACAATGTATTAAATTTTATTTTACAAATAAAAGGAATGAAAATAGTAGATATTTCGACAATAAAACCTGACTTAGAAAAATTATTTTTTACAGATACTATGTAGTAGTTAGCTAATCTACTCATGAAACAAGTATCTGACAAACAATCAAACCTTTCCTTACACCATAAGCCTAGGGCTGATATTCGATTAAACTTATTATTTTAGATATTGGAGGTGTTCTGATGTTAAGAGAAATTGTTACTTTCATTTTAGTATTCTGTGTATTAATTATAATTGGTCATTTTGTCACAAAAAACAAAAAAAAGTAAACAGAAAAGTAATAGTAATTTAGTCTCCTAGATAAACGATTACTTTTTTTGTCATTTTTATTAAATTCATAAAAGATGTTTTTAGATCTTAAATTGTCAAATTAAGTGCAACACAGTTTTATAAAAGATTTCATAAGGTGTTTTCCAATTCAAACATTTTTTGGGACGTGTATTTAATTTCGTTGCCCAACCTTGTATCTCTTCATCAGTTGCA
>NZ_JBGQQY010000083.1:0-3734 GCF_045528545.1 Ruoffia sp. FAM 26254 | reverse complement strand
AATCGAGTAGGAGACTAGCCATTATTTGACTAGTCGACCTCTCACACCACCGTGCGTACGGTTCCGTACACGGCGGTTCAATACCTTGCGTAAGCAGACTCTACCAATTCGCTTAGTGGAACTAAGCCCCATTGGTGGAGTCTTTTTGTTGTAATTGCCCGATGAACTTCAGGCGTGTTTGAAAGTCGCCAGTACATCTTACGAGAAAATGCAATGCGTTTCGCTGAGTCTAGGTCAAGTCCATAGGACTTTAATTTCTTAATAACCGTTCGTGGTTTCTTCCATCGTTTAAAGATAAGCTGTCTAAGCCGGTGATGTAACCATCCTTCTATCTCTTTAATAAATCCTTTGATAAAACCTAAACCAAAATAATTTATCCAACCTCGTGTAACTCGATTAATTTGCTGGATGATTTCTTCAAAGGTTCCTGGTCTTTTACGACTCGTCAGTCTCTTTAAAGAATTCTTGAATTTTCGCTTGGCTTGCTTGGTAGGGATAAAACGATAGGTTCCATTCACTCGGCGCATCAGACAGCTCAAGAACTTTAAACGAGTAGGTGACCCCACTTTGCTTTTCTCTTGATTGACGATGAGCTTTAAATCTTTCTCAATATATTTGGTGATACTTTCCATCACACGTTCACCGGCTCGTTTCGTCTTCACATAGATGACGAAGTCATCAGCGTAACGGACAAATCGATGACCACGTTTGGAAAGTTCTTTATCCAGTTCATGTAAGTAGACATTACTCAGTAGAGGCGAGAGAACCCCTCCTTGTGGTGCGCCTGTTTTACTTTCTACGAATTCGCCAGACAGGTCTATGACACCTGCTAATAAAAACTTACGGATAATTTTGATGATGGTCTTATCATGGATGTATTGTTCTAGATAGTAGATGAGTTTATCGTGATTCAGCGTGTCAAAGCATTGCTTCAAATCACAATCTACAACTACCCGATAACCTTCCTCATAATAGTTTACACATTGTTTGAGGGCACTATGCGTGCCTTTGCCCGGTCGAAAGCCGTGACTGTTTTCCATAAAGTGCGGGTCAATGATTGGTTCAATCACTTGTCGAATTGCTTGTTGAACAACTCGATCGCGCACACAAGGAATGCCTAGCTTTCGCTTCTCTCCATTCGGTTTTGGTATTTCTACCCGTTTAACCGGTTGGGGTTTATAAGTCCCATTAAGTAATTTATTCCGTAGAGGAATATAATACTCATTGATGTGTTCTTCTATTTCAAAGACGGTCATCCCGTCAATACCTGCTGCACCTTTATTCCGTTTAACGGATTTAATGGCAGCTTCCATATTCTCTCTTGTTACAACTCGCTCCATCAAAGACGGAGTCTTACGATACATTTCTGTCATTTCACCTAAAGTTCACTAGACACATCGATTAACTCTTTCGGTTCCACCTATTCCCTCCACCGACTGCCAACCTAAGCGGTTGTTTTCTGTCATTATTGTGAACCTTAACCTCCATTCTATAATTTGTATTGATATTGTTCGGTCCTTCGCTACATTCTCGCTACTACGACCTCTGCTGATTTCTCACTATTCGTTGTTACTACTGAGTCGCTAGTGAGACCTCCCCAGGTAAGGTGCGATAACCTTCCACTCATGTCACTGCTTCATTTACTGTTTAGGATTCGTGCAGTATTGGACTTCACTTTGTCATGCAAGCTCATCCATCCCTGTTCAGCCTTGATATGAAGTTTCTGTTCGTCAGTGCGAGTGTTTGCCTCCGGCTTCCTTCAGATTCCACCTCACGGTGGACACCCTTGCCTTTAGCTAACAGTTCCTACTGCCAAGTCTGTAGTGGACTTTCACCACCAAGTTATCGCCCATGCCGGGCGCACATCGAGTAGGAGACTAGCCATTATTTGACTAGTCGACCTCTCACACCACCGTGCGTACGGTTCCGTACACGGCGGTTCAATACCTTGCGTAAGCAGACTCTACCAATTCGCTTAGTGGAACTAAGCCCCATTGGTGGAGTCTTTTTGTTGTAATTGCCCGATGAACTTCAGGCGTGTTTGAAAGTCGCCAGTACATCTTACGAGAAAATGCAATGCGTTTCGCTGAGTCTAGGTCAAGTCCATAGGACTTTAATTTCTTAATAACCGTTCGTGGTTTCTTCCATCGTTTAAAGATAAGCTGTCTAAGCCGGTGATGTAACCATCCTTCTATCTCTTTAATAAATCCTTTGATAAAACCTAAACCAAAATAATTTATCCAACCTCGTGTAACTCGATTAATTTGCTGGATGATTTCTTCAAAGGTTCCTGGTCTTTTACGACTCGTCAGTCTCTTTAAAGAATTCTTGAATTTTCGCTTGGCTTGCTTGGTAGGGATAAAACGATAGGTTCCATTCACTCGGCGCATCAGACAGCTCAAGAACTTTAAACGAGTAGGTGACCCCACTTTGCTTTTCTCTTGATTGACGATGAGCTTTAAATCTTTCTCAATATATTTGGTGATACTTTCCATCACACGTTCACCGGCTCGTTTCGTCTTCACATAGATGACGAAGTCATCAGCGTAACGGACAAATCGATGACCACGTTTGGAAAGTTCTTTATCCAGTTCATGTAAGTAGACATTACTCAGTAGAGGCGAGAGAACCCCTCCTTGTGGTGCGCCTGTTTTACTTTCTACGAATTCGCCAGACAGGTCTATGACACCTGCTAATAAAAACTTACGGATAATTTTGATGATGGTCTTATCATGGATGTATTGTTCTAGATAGTAGATGAGTTTATCGTGATTCAGCGTGTCAAAGCATTGCTTCAAATCACAATCTACAACTACCCGATAACCTTCCTCATAATAGTTTACACATTGTTTGAGGGCACTATGCGTGCCTTTGCCCGGTCGAAAGCCGTGACTGTTTTCCATAAAGTGCGGGTCAATGATTGGTTCAATCACTTGTCGAATTGCTTGTTGAACAACTCGATCGCGCACACAAGGAATGCCTAGCTTTCGCTTCTCTCCATTCGGTTTTGGTATTTCTACCCGTTTAACCGGTTGGGGTTTATAAGTCCCATTAAGTAATTTATTCCGTAGAGGAATATAATACTCATTGATGTGTTCTTCTATTTCAAAGACGGTCATCCCGTCAATACCTGCTGCACCTTTATTCCGTTTAACGGATTTAATGGCAGCTTCCATATTCTCTCTTGTTACAACTCGCTCCATCAAAGACGGAGTCTTACGATACATTTCTGTCATTTCACCTAAAGTTCACTAGACACATCGATTAACTCTTTCGGTTCCACCTATTCCCTCCACCGACTGCCAACCTAAGCGGTTGTTTTCTGTCATTATTGTGAACCTTAACCTCCATTCTATAATTTGTATTGATATTGTTCGGTCCTTCGCTACATTCTCGCTACTACGACCTCTGCTGATTTCTCACTATTCGTTGTTACTACTGAGTCGCTAGTGAGACCTCCCCAGGTAAGGTGCGATAACCTTCCACTCATGTCACTGCTTCATTTACTGTTTAGGATTCGTGCAGTATTGGACTTCACTTTGTCATGCAAGCTCATCCATCCCTGTTCAGCCTTGATATGAAGTTTCTGTTCGTCAGTGCGAGTGTTTGCCTCCGGCTTCCTTCAGATTCCACCTCACGGTGGACACCCTTGCCTTTAGCTAACAGTTCCTACTGCCAAGTCTGTAGTGGACTTTCACCACCAAGTTATCGCCCATGCCGGGCGCACATAAAAA
>NZ_JBGQQY010000082.1:0-4535 GCF_045528545.1 Ruoffia sp. FAM 26254 | reverse complement strand
ATTCTCCTTATGTTATTTGGTGGTACTTTTAATATAACGAATATCTGCGTCTTTTAGAAGACACAAAGATAGGGTTGATGACATTTTAATTTTTGTCATCAACCCTATTTATTGTAGAACCTTTTTTTAACGTCTTGCGAGGTATTTATAATCTATCTCACGTAATTCAGCATATTCACGTAGTGGACCACGTAGTAATAATTGAGTTTCTTGTAGTTCTTGGATGTTATGACAGTTGAGTAATAGAAGCATATGTTTGATTGCTTTCTCCCAATCCAGAACGATTTTTGTAGCGGCATCGACACCTTCTAAGTGGACTGTCTGAAGTAATTTACCAGATAGGCCAGTTGCTTTGGCACCAAGCGCAAGTGCTTTTACGATATCATAAAAGCTTCTGACTCCACCACTGGCAAGAATATTCACTTCTTTTTGTAAGGAAAGTGATTCCAATAAGGATTCAGGGGTTGTTTGTCCCCATTCGCCTAGTAGGCTGAAATCAATCGTATCCCGGCGGTCATTTTCGATATTAACGAAGTTTGTGCCCCCACGCCCACTGACATCGATGTTTTTAACACCTAGTGAAATTAATTCTTCCATGGTTTCTTTACTCATTCCAAAACCAACTTCTTTAACAATTACAGGAACATCTAAGCCTTCAACAATTTGTTGAATATTCTCTTTCCAAGTTGAGAAATCACGGTCACCTTCAGGCATGACAACTTCTTGGGGTGTATTCAGATGGATTTGTAAGGCATTTGCTTTTAATAAGTCAACAGCACGTTTAGCGTTTTCTAAGTCATGATGTGCACCTAAGTTTGCCATAACAAAACCATTCGGATTATTTTTACGTATAATCGTAAACGAATCTCTGACTTCAGGTTCTTTCAAAGCGACGCTGAAAGAACCTGATGCCATCGCTAAGCCTGTCTCATGTGCAAGTGTTGATAGTGAATCATTGAATTGTTTCGTATAGGTTGAACCACCGGTCATTCCATTGATATAGAAAGGAAAACGGTGTGTCGTATTTGCCCATTGAGTTGATGTATCTATTTGGTCAAATTTCACCTCGCTGAATGAATGATGCATAAAGCGAATATCATCAAACGCAGATGTTTGTAATTTACTTTGTTGTTCTAATGCCAAGTTCACATGATCATCTTTTCGTTGTTGAGCAAGTGAAGGTTGATTTTCTTTTGTCATAATTGCCTCCGATACTATGTTGTTTCCGTAGAGAAGGGGGGAGTTACTTGCAGTGGTAAAGCTACAATATCTTCCGATTCCCAATCTTTAATTAAAGTCTCTGTCTTGATATCTTTATGGCCAATAGCAATGCCGCAATCGCCACCACCAGCCCCAGAGGACTTAGCAATGTATGAGTGAGGAAGGGCTGTTTCAATAAATTGAGTCAGTTCATTCGTTTCGATGTCTAGTTGATAGGTATGACTCAAATCTAAGAGTAATTGCCGATATACTTGAATCTCATCTTGAATGGCAGTTAAGTTCTTTTCTTGAAAGCCAATACGCATGCGTTCAACCGATGCTTTTGCATTCTTTAAGAATGCTTTGAATTGGTCATCAGCTTGATTTAATCGATCAAGTAATTGCCCAACTAAGTTTTCAGTAGAAGCAGGGGATTGCGTCCAACCAATCAATAAAGTTAGTTCAGCCGGAACACTTAAGGACTCAATAACAAGGTCTGGCCAATCCATTAACAGCAAGGAAGCCACCGGTGTGTTTGCGTGAACCATCTCTTTCAGCCACTCACGGTCAAAAGATTGATAATAAACCCAGCCACCAGTCGTAATTGTCGCGATATCAGCCAAACTCCCATTTGATTTCGATAAAGCCAACGCAATCGCAGCCAGTTTAAAGATAGTCACATGGTCTAATGCTTGTACTCCATGATAAGCTAATATCCCTTTAATCGTCGCTACGACAATTGCACCACTTGAGCCTAAACCGAATTTTAACCCATCTTTATTAATTAAGTCTGAATTAAATTGAATATTATAATTTAAAATAGAGACATTTAAGCTTCGTAAAAGTGATTCAGTGACACGAATCGCATTAATACAATAGTGCCAACCAGTTGCAGTATTTGGTGCAACTTGGAAATGATTATCTTTTCGATCATAATTCAAAGGACCTAATTCAGACAAATTAGTCGTTATTACTCCACCTTCAGTATGCTCACTCGCAGTAACTCGAGCAGTTAAGAATTGATCGACCGCTATAATAATAGCCGGTTGTTTCGGGAATAAAATCGCATATTCACCCGTTATAAATAATTTCCCTGGTACTTTAACGGTACTAGATTCATTGAAGGACGTTCGATTGAAAAGATCCTGTATCGATGTTTGTGTTGACAATATCTACACTCCTAACTAATCTTATGCGGTCCTTTTCCAGGTCCAGTTATAACTAGACGATCACTTGAAAAATGTTTTTCAAAGGCTTTCTTAATTTCTTCGGCCTGGCTTAAACGGCAAAGAACTTTCACGTTTGGTCCAGCATCCATTGTAAAGTAACAAGGAATGCCAGCTTCACGAAGTTCTCTGACGATGTTCATTGCAGTCAGAGATTCAGGTTCCCAATAAGTCATACTTGGATCAGCAGCAATAATCGTCGCATGCATCTTCATCGCATTATGTTCTGCGATTTGTCCAATCGTCGGAAAATCTCTATTCTCAATGGCAGGAATGATTGCTTCCAAATCTTCAGCCACTGTTTCCGGCCAAAGTTTGTAGAAAGGAGAAGTTTCGATAGTATGTTCCATTCCGACACGACTACTAATTTTCTTTTGTTCTTTATTAATCATAACAACAAGCATACCAATATCCCAATCAGCCTCATCAATCATCTCAGCAAAACTTGAATCCGATTCGTTCCCAATTCCTTTATGCCAAACGGTAAAGCCACCAAATAAACTACGAGTAGCACTTCCAGAACCACGACGAGCGTAGGTAGACAGTTCTTTATTCGATAGATTTGTCTCAAATAAATCATTACAGGCACTAGCTAAAGCTGCAAAAGCCGATGCCGAAGAGGCAAGACCGGCTGCAGTTGGAACATGATTGGTACTGTTTACGTGTACTGGTCGATGTATACCAGATAAATCTCTGAACATATTAATAAAACGCGATACTTTCTCGATCGCGTTAATGTCTTGTATTTGACCATCTAAGGTAAAGGTATCCTCATTGGATTGAGAATTCCATTCTAAAGTTGTTTCTGTATAAAATTGATCAAGCGTCAAAGAAAGACTACTTGTAACGGGAAGGAACAATTCTTTGTTTCGTTTTCCCCAATACTTAATTAAAGCAATGTTAGTATAAGCACGATACGTTGTTGTATCCATTTGTTTATGTTGCATTATAAACCTCACCTTATATTGTTTTTAAATCTAATGACCAAGTTTTTGTTGCGCCCGCATCCATCATTGCTTGTTGAATCAAATCGGCTTCGACTTTAGTTTGAGCTAGTGCGATTACACAGCCACCGAAGCCTCCGCCTGTAAGTTTAGCACCTAAAGCACCGGCTATCCAAGCAGCGTTAACGATACGGTCAATATGGGCATTTGAAATCTCTAATTGATTGAGATAGTAATGGTTATATGTCATCAAGCGACCTAATTCATTGATATCTTTCGCTTGAATCGCATCAACAGATTGTTGGACAAAGCCACCAATGGCCCTCATCACCGTTCTAATAAAATCTGGTTTCGATTCTTTTAATTGTCTCACCTTACTCACGGCTGTCTTCGTCTGACCTGGCATATCACTGTCAGCTACAACTAAGTAAGCATCTAGGTTAATTTTAATCGTTTTTGCTGTTTGACTTTTACGATAAATAACCGGTGAATTTGTACTAGCTAAAAGAGTATCTAAACCACTTGTTGATTCATGGGCGATAACCTCGGCTTGATTCACAATGAAATTCAACTGATAATTAGATATTTCTTGCTTGTAAAAATCACACAAAGCACGAACTAGCGCGACACTAACCGCAGCTGACGAACCCATACCTCGCCCTGAAGGAATCGAACTATCGATAGTAATATCCATAGGCGTATTCGCTAATTTAAAGCTACTCAGAGTCACTTCAATAGCTTGCTTAAGGTTATCTAAAGATTCCGGCGCATCTTCTATAATGCCATCATAATATGAACTATGAATGTAAGTATGATTAGATTTAGAAGGAGTGATCGTCACAGTCACATTGGCCGAATTAAAAGGTAATGCAATCGCAGGGTAGTCGTAGACAACCGCATGCTCTCCCATCAATATAATCTTACTATGAGCCTTACCTATACCAATAAGTTGTTTCGCATTTGAAGTCATTAATTTAGATTGATAATTATGTCGCTTTGATATGTCCATTTTCTACCTCCCATCACTTTTTTTATTTATCGCCGATTGTAAAATTAAGCTAGACAACTAAAACAGCCATTTGTGGTACACTCAACTTGTAATTCCGACCAAAGAATACAAAGGAGTGACCACAAATGACCTACACCCATCTTACCACGGATGAAC
>NZ_JBGQQY010000081.1:2908-4794 GCF_045528545.1 Ruoffia sp. FAM 26254 | reverse complement strand
GGAGAACTTGTTCTCTTGACGTGAGTGGCGCACGGGTGAGTAACACGTGGGAAACCTACCCTTCAGCGGGGGATAACCATCGGAAACGATGACTAATACCGCATAGACGACAGAACCGCCTGGTTCAATCGGGAAAGACGGCTTCGGCTGTCACTGAAGGATGGTCCCGCGCTGCATTAGCTAGTTGGTAAGGTAACGGCTTACCAAGGCGATGATGCATAGCCGACCTGAGAGGGTGATCGGCCACATTGGGACTGAGACACGGCCCAAACTCCTACGGGAGGCAGCAGTAGGGAATCTTCCGCAATGGACGCAAGTCTGACGGAGCAACGCCGCGTGTGTGAAGAAGGTTTTCGGATCGTAAAGCACTGTTATTAGAGAAGAACAGCCGATAGAGTAACTGTTATCGGTTTGACGGTATCTAACCAGAAAGTGACGGCTAACTACGTGCCAGCAGCCGCGGTAATACGTAGGTCACAAGCGTTGTCCGGATTTATTGGGCGTAAAGGGAGCGCAGGCGGTTTGTTAAGTCTGATGTGAAAGCCCACGGCTCAACCGTGGAACGGCATTGGAAACTGGCAAACTTGAGTATAGAAGAGGAAAGTGGAATTCCATGTGTAGCGGTGAAATGCGTAGATATATGGAGGAACACCAGTGGCGAAGGCGACTTTCTGGTCTATAACTGACGCTGAGGCTCGAAAGCGTGGGGAGCGAACAGGATTAGATACCCTGGTAGTCCACGCCGTAAACGATGAGTGTTAAGTGTTGGGGGGCTTCCACCCCTCAGTGCTGGCGTTAACGCAATAAACACTCCGCCTGGGGAGTACGGCCGCAAGGCTGAAACTCAAAGGAATTGACGGGGACCCGCACAAGCGGTGGAGCATGTGGTTTAATTCGAAGCAACGCGAAGAACCTTACCAGGTCTTGACATCCCTTGCATAGCCTAGAGATAGGTGAAGCCCTTCGGGGCAAGGAGACAGGTGGTGCATGGTTGTCGTCAGCTCGTGTCGTGAGATGTTGGGTTAAGTCCCGCAACGAGCGCAACCCTTATCATTAGTTGCCAGCATTAGGTTGGGGACTCTAATGAGACTGCCGGTGACAAACCGGAGGAAGGTGGGGATGACGTCAAATCATCATGCCCCTTATGACCTGGGCTACACACGTGCTACAATGGATGGTACAGCGAGCAGCGACCCCGCGAGGGCAAGCGAATCTCTCAAAGCCATTCTCAGTTCGGATCGTTCTCTGCAACTCGAGAGCGTGAAGCCGGAATCGCTAGTAATCGTGGATCAGCACGCCACGGTGAATACGTTCCCGGGTCTTGTACACACCGCCCGTCACACCACGAGAGTTTGTAACACCCGAAGCCGGTGGCCTAACCTTTATGGAGGGAGCCGTCGAAGGTGGGATAGATGATTGGGGTGAAGTCGTAACAAGGTAGCCGTATCGGAAGGTGCGGCTGGATCACCTCCTTTCTAAGGAGTACTGGAACCTTTTACAGCATGAAGTGTTTTATCTTTGTTCAGTTTTGAGTGAGTTTTCTTGTTTAACTGCAAGGAACCATTCAAACTTAGCTCATTGAAAACTGAATATCAACACCTAATATAATCCGTCGATGCGACAGATTGTATTAGAACAATTTTCTTAAATGAAGATATAATTTTAATCGAAATTAAATCATAAACCAAAGAATTGACCGAGTCTGTAGAAATACAGAGTTAAAAAGTGATAATAGCGCGAGAAATATGTGGTTAAGAAACAAAGGGCGCACGGTGAATGCCTTGGCACTAGGAGCCGATGAAGGACGGGACGAACACCGATATGCTTTGGGGAGCTGTAAGTAAGCTAAGATCCAGAGATTTCCGAATGGGGGAACCCAACAGCTA
>NZ_JBGQQY010000081.1:0-2808 GCF_045528545.1 Ruoffia sp. FAM 26254 | reverse complement strand
TGGCTGTTACACGCAAGTGAGGTAGACGCAGAGAACTGAAACATCTAAGTACCTGCAGGAAGAGAAAGAAAAATCGATTCCCTGAGTAGCGGCGAGCGAAACGGGAAGAGCCCAAACCGACGTGCATGCACGTCGGGGTTGTAGGACTCTAAAGTGGACTTATAAGGTGTAGTCGAATGGCATGGGAAGGCCAGCTGTAAAGGGTGAGAGCCCCGTAGACGAAACACGTTATATACCTAAGAGTATCCTGAGTACGGCGGAACACGAGAAATTCCGTCGGAATCTGCCAGGACCATCTGGTAAGGCTAAATACTCCCTAGTGACCGATAGTGAACAAGTACCGTGAGGGAAAGGTGAAAAGCACCCCGGGAGGGGAGTGAAAGAGTACCTGAAACCGTGTGCTTACAAGTAGTCAGAGCCCGTTAATGGGTGATGGCGTACCTTTTGTAGAATGGACCGGCGAGTGACGATAGTTGGCAAGGTTAAGCTGAAGAAGCGGAGCCGTAGCGAAAGCGAGTCTGAATAGGGCGTGAGTCAGATGTCGTCGACCCGAAACCAAGTGACCTACCCATGTGCAGGTTGAAGGTGCGGTAAGACGCACTGGAGGACCGAACCAGGACATGTTGAAAAATGTTTGGATGACATGTGGGTAGCGGAGAAATTCCAATCGAACTTGGAGATAGCTGGTTCTCTCCGAAATATATTTAGGTATAGCCTCAGAGTGAGAGCGTTGGAGGTAGAGCACTGTTTGGACTAGGGGGACATACGTCTTACTGAATCCAGATAAACTCCGAATGCCATCTGCTCATCTCTGGGAGTCAGACTGCGAGTGATAAGATCCGTAGTCGAAAGGGAAACAGCCCAGACCACCAGCTAAGGTCCCAAAGTATCAGTTAAGTGGAAAAGGATGTGGGGTTGCACAGACAACTAGGAGGTTGGCTCAGAAGCAGCCATCCTTGAAAGAGTGCGTAATAGCTCACTAGTCGAGTGACCCTGCGCCGAAAATGTACCGGGGCTAAACTGAACACCGAAGCTGTGGATTCAACCAATAGGTTGAGTGGTAGGAGAGCGTTCTATAGGCGGCGAAGCAGTACCGTAAGGAGCTGTGGAGCGTATAGAAGTGAGAATGCCGGTATGAGTAGCGCAAGACGGGTGAGAATCCCGTCCACCGAATGACTAAGGTTTCCTGGGGAAGGCTCGTCCGCCCAGGGTTAGTCGGGACCTAAGCTGAAGCCGATAGGTATAGGCGATGGACAACAGGTAGAGATTCCTGTACTTGAGATACATGTTTGAGTGATGGAGGGACACAGGAGGTGACCTCACGCACCCTGATGGAATAGGGTGTCGAAGCGATAAGTTTGGATGTGAGTCAAATGCTTACATCCGAGTAAACGAGTCGTGACCGGGAGCGAATTAAGTAGCGAAGGTGAGTAATCAAACTGTCGAGAAAAGCTTCTAGCGAATGTATATCAACCCGTACCGCAAACCGACACAGGTAGTCGAGTGGAGAACACTAAGGTGAGCGAGAGAACTCTCGTTAAGGAACTCGGCAAAATGACCCCGTAACTTCGGGAGAAGGGGTGCTGATGGAAACATCAGCCGCAGTGAATAGGCCCAAGCAACTGTTTATCAAAAACACAGGTCTTTGCAAAACCGAAAGGTGACGTATAAGGGCTGACGCCTGCCCGGTGCTGGAAGGTTAAGAGGAGTGCTTAGCGCAAGCGAAGGTACGAATTGAAGCCCCAGTAAACGGCGGCCGTAACTATAACGGTCCTAAGGTAGCGAAATTCCTTGTCGGGTAAGTTCCGACCCGCACGAAAGGCGTAATGATTTGGGCACTGTCTCAACGAGAGACTCGGTGAAATTATAGTACCGGTGAAGATGCCGGTTACCCGCGACAGGACGGAAAGACCCCATGGAGCTTCACTGCAACTTGATATTGAGTGTTTGTTGATCATGTACAGGATAGGTAGGAGCCTTTGACAGTTGGACGTCAGTCTAGCTTGAGGCGTTGGTGGGATACTACCCTTGATGAATGACCACTCTAACCCGCGTATAGACTACGGGAGACAGTGTCAGGTGGGCAGTTTGACTGGGGCGGTCGCCTCCTAAAAAGTAACGGAGGCGCCCAAAGGTTCCCTCAGAATGGTTGGAAATCATTCGCAGAGTGCAAAGGCATAAGGGAGCTTGACTGCGAGACCTACAAGTCGAGCAGGGACGAAAGTCGGGCTTAGTGATCCGGTGGTACCGCATGGAAGGGCCATCGCTCAACGGATAAAAGCTACCCTGGGGATAACAGGCTTATCTCCCCCAAGAGTTCACATCGACGGGGAGGTTTGGCACCTCGATGTCGGCTCATCGCATCCTGGGGCTGAAGTCGGTCCCAAGGGTTGGGCTGTTCGCCCATTAAAGCGGTACGCGAGCTGGGTTCAGAACGTCGTGAGACAGTTCGGTCCCTATCCGTCGCGGGCGCAGGAAATTTGAGAAGAGCTATCCTTAGTACGAGAGGACCGGGATGGACGCACCGCTGGTGTACCAGTTGTTCCGCCAGGAGCATCGCTGGGTAGCTATGTGCGGGATGGATAAGCGCTGAAAGCATCTAAGCGCGAAGCCAGCTTCAAGATAAGATTTCCCATCACGCAAGTGAGTAAGACCCCTGAAAGACGATCAGGTAGATAGGCTCGAAGTGGAAGTGCAGTAATGTACGGAGCGGACGAGTACTAATCGGTCGAGGACTTAACCACGAACCAATTCAGGTTTAGCAGGTAAGAAAATATAAGGTTGATATTCAGTTTTGAGTGATCTAAG
>NZ_JBGQQY010000080.1:0-4873 GCF_045528545.1 Ruoffia sp. FAM 26254 | reverse complement strand
TTTTAGAGACCGTATTTTACTTATGACGCGATTATATGTCCCTCAGACAAATAAAAAAGATCAAGCAACAACTTATGCTGCTTGATCTTGATTAAAATGAGTCATCAACCCTATTTGACAAAGAGCCTAAAAAAATCCCATTGCCTCTTCATTGAGACAATGGGATTTTTAGTATTTTCTATGCATGGTTAATTGTATCAACAATTAATTGAATTGGTTCACTATGGTCACTAATCTTAAAGGCTTTTGTTAATTTGTCTTCAACTTCAGAAATATCTTCTGTATTCGAGTGAATAACAACAATCGGATCGCCTTTTTTAACTGAATCTCCAACTTTCGCTTTAAGAACTACACCAACCGCTGGATCGATATCATCTGTATACTTCTCGCGCCCTGCGCCAAGCAAACTACAAGCCACTCCCACTTCAAGTGCAGTCCAATCACTAATAACTCCATCACGGTCCGCTTTAATTTCAGTTTGATATTTTGCTTGTGGCAATAAGCTTGGATCATCAACAACCGCTGGGTTTCCACCTTGGTGTTCAATAAACTGACGGAGTGTTTCTAACGCCTCTCCATTTTCAATTTTTTCTTGTAGTACGGATTTACCTTCTTCTAAGGTTTCGACTTTATTCGCAGCTATTAACATTTGGCTACCTAATACTAGACATAACTCAGTTAAGTCACTTGGTCCTTCGCCTTTTAATGTATCAATCGCTTCTTTAATTTCTAAAGCATTCCCAACAGCAAAGCCAAGTGGTTGACTCATATCAGAGATAACTGCTAATGTCTTACGATTCACTTGTTCACCAATTTGAACCATTGTTTTAGCTAATTGTCGCGCATCATCAACGGTCTTCATGAACGCACCGTCACCTACTTTAACATCCAGTACAATTGCATCGGCACCTGAGGCAATTTTCTTACTCATAATGGAACTCGCAATTAATGGAATCGATTGAACAGTACTTGTCACATCACGTAATGAGTACATTTTCTTGTCTGCGGGGGCTAAGTTTCCAGTTTGACCAACAACCGCCACTTTATTCTTGTTTACTAGTTCGATAAATTTCTCAATCGGTACTTCAATCTCAAAGCCTTCAATGGCTTCAAATTTATCTAAGGTTCCACCGGTATGTCCTAGACCACGTCCACTCATCTTAGCAACAGGAACGCCGGCACTCGCTACTAAGGGTGCAAGTATAATCGTTGTAGTATCTCCAACTCCACCAGTTGAATGTTTGTCTACTTTAACGCCATCAATCCCGGATAAATCAATTTGGTCTCCACTTTCAACCATAGCCATCGTTAAATGACTGGCTTCTTTTTCGTTCATTCCTAGGAAGTATACAGCCATCATCCAAGCACTCATCTGATAATCTGGAATAGATTCATTTGTAAATCCTTCTACCATAAAGCGAATTTCCGCTTTCGTTAACTCTTCACCCATTTGTTTTTTCTCAATGATATCGACAACTCTCATAACTTACCTCCAATTCTTAGATTATTTGCTTCTTGTAATTTCTTGTACATTTCCTTCAGCATCACTTGATAATATGACATCAGGATAATTTAAAAATAAACCATGTTCGACAACCCCAACCATATTACTTAGCTCAAATGCTAATTGATGAGGATTTTGAATCACATCTAAATTTAAATCAATAATATAATTACCAGAATCTGTAATAAATAATGTATCTTGACCTGATTTTCTAAATGTAGGATTCATGCCAGACTGATCGAAGGTACGGAATAACTTCCAACTACCAAATTGAACAATTTCGACCGGTAGTGGGAATTTACCTAAAGTGTCGACTAATTTATCTTCCGTCACAATCCAAATAATACGTCGACTGTTTTGGGCAACAATTTTCTCATGGAGTAATGCGCCCCCACCACCTTTAATACCGTTAAAATCACGAGTCGTCTCATCAGCACCATCAACAAGCAAATCAATAAAGTTCACATCATCAAGCGAACGACTCTCAATGCCTAATGATTGCATTTGTGTTAATGTCTGACGTGACGTCGCAACTCCAACAATGTGTTTCAATTCGCCAGCTTGTATTCTTTTTCCAACTTCATCTATAAAGAAATATGCAGTTGATCCTGTACCAAAGCCAACTACCATCCCATCTTCCACATAATCTGCTGCTTTTCGTCCAACAGCTTCTTTACCTAAAGACATTTGTCATCCACCTTATCTTTTCTCCTATTTGAGCTCCTATTCACTTTGGTAGCCCTATCAATTAAATTATAGCATACTCATGATTACTTGTTGCCTTTGATATCGTATAAATTATCTATTTTTGTTATAATGAATGTATTGACTATATCAATAGAACAGCTTCTAGGAGGATTCAATGAAACAAGTAGTTAAAATTAAATGCCCTGTGTGTGAAACACCCGCTTCACAAGAAGTAGAAACACGTGTAAACTCAAAATTACAGCCGAACTTGAAAAAAGACTTATTAAATGGCCAACTACAATATTTTGAATGTGGTAATTGTGGTACACGCAGACAAATCGAAACAGAATTCTTATATCATGATCCAATAAAAGAATTTATGGTCTTTTTAGTACCAAACTTAAAAAATAAACAAGATCAATTGAGTACACTTTTAGAAAATGTGACTCGCGACGAGAAAGTGGACTTATCTGATTACGAATTGCGTATTGTGACACACCATGCTGATTTAATAGAAAAAATTCAATTATTTGATCATCACTATAATGACCGTGAAGTTGAAATTGTTAAATTGTTGACTGATGGGTTATTTGCGAAAGAAAAACCGAATGAAGATGTTAAATCGCGCTTCTTTTATATGAAAGATGGCGTACCAAAAATTATGTACATTACGGCTAATGAACAACTTTTAGTTGATTTTAGTGATAATTTACTTAAATTCGCCAAAGACAAATATAAGAAGATAGTGAATACAACAGAAACTGGTCAATTCCATTTAATCAATGCGGAATGGGCGGCACATGCTTTAAGTAGTAACTAATTAAATAAAACCATCTAAATCTCTTTACAAATTGCGTTTGAGATTTAGACGGTTTTTTATTATTGTTCAATTTCTTTGCGTGTATGAGCTTCTTTTACAATATAGAGTGGGCGACGCTTAGTTTCATTAAAGATTTTAGCGACGTACTTACCAACAATACCTAAACAGAATAATTGCAGACCACCCATACCAACGATGAGTACCGCTAGACTAGGCCAGCCTGGTGTTGTTGCTCCGAGAAGAACTGTCTTAACGATAATGTAGATTCCATAAATACTTGAAAGGATAAAGATAATTAAACCTAGCATACTTGCAAATGTTAAAGGCGCATCTGAGAAACTGATGATGCCATCGAAAGCATATCGAATGAGTTGGGTAAAAGACCAAGATGAATCGCCGGCGCTTCGCTCAACATTATAGTAATCTAAATACTTCACTTTATAACCGACCCAACTAAAGATCCCTTTAGAGAATCGATTTCTCTCTGGCAAGCTTAATACAGCATCGACAACTTCGCGCTTCATTAAACGATAGTCTCGAACACCTTCTTCTAATTTGACATCCGAGATGACATTATTCAACTTATAGTATAAATTGGCGAAGAATGATCTCACTGGCGGCTCACCCTCACGGCTTACGCGCTTCGTTCCTACAACATCATAGTCTTCTTCTGTAATTAATCGATGCATCTCAACAAGCATCTCAGGGGGGTCTTGTAAGTCCGCATCCATTAAAGCAACCCACTCACCTTGAGCATACTCAAGCCCTGCCATAATTCCCGCTTCTTTACCAAAATTTCTTGAGAAAGAGATGTAGCTAACTCTATCTGGATATTTTGCAGCTAATTGCTTAATAACTGCAAGTGTATTGTCACGAGATCCATCATTTACAAATAATGTCTCAATAAAAACAGATGGCAATTTCTTTTGAGTTTCTAAAATCGCATCCATAAAAATTTCCAGCGTATCCTCTTCATTATAAGAAGGAACGACAATCGTCATAATATTACTTGTCAAAATGATTTGCCTCCTTAACAGCAACTTTTTCGGTATGTACCGAATTGATTGGTTCATCTTCACTCGAATCATCTAGTAGAATTTTCCGCGATACAAAGTTAAATATCATCACAAAACCTGTGACGAAAATCTTACTTATCATGACTGCCACACCAAACCATTCTACAAATACGAACATCAAAATCTGTGTCAAGATAAGTCCGACGATACTCAGTGATAAGAAGATTGTAAATTCTTTATAGCGTTGGTCTTTTCCAAACTTACTAACAAAAATAAATCGCATACTTGCCCAATAATTAAATACGGTGGCAATAATGAACGCGATGGCTGTGCCGATTAAGTAATTCATGCCCAGTATTTCATAGCTAATATATAGCACAATAAAATCAATCAGTGTTGAGATCCCACCGACAACAGCAAAGTTAAAAAACTGTTGTATCAAACGTTTCATTCATTATCCTTCTTTCTATACTTTATTAAATCATTCATAGGTTGATAGACAAAAAATGATTCTCTTTCTATTTATGCTTACAATCAAACTACTTTATATGTGTGTTTCATTATACACACTGATTATGTTCAAAATTACTACCCTTAATAGTAACGGATTTTAGGCCAATATAAAAGCATAACATGCCGTCCGTTGTTTTATTCTCATGTTTAAAAAATGAGGTTTGTTTCCAAACCTCATTCTACACTTTAGTTGTTATATATTTATGAATATTTATCCTGAATAATTCATACTTTTAAATATTGAGTTATTCTAGTCGTTATTTTTCAATTTTGGATCACTTTATCGAAATTAAAATATTTTAATCGATTTTCTAAGCTAAAGAAAAACTTTTT
>NZ_JBGQQY010000079.1:0-5278 GCF_045528545.1 Ruoffia sp. FAM 26254 | reverse complement strand
GTTCCTCTATGGTAAGATGTGTGTAGCTCATAACAGACCTCCGTGTTTATGTTTTTGTCATTACTAACATTTTACACGAACCTGTTATGGGTTTCTTTATTTGTCGCACTTAATTTTACAATTCATCGTATAAAAATAACATTATCTAGGAAGAAGCTCCTAAGATAATGTTGTAAATATGATTAGTTTTGTTTGTATTTTGAGTACAGAGGTTCAAAAGCTTTACGAAAGGCTGTTTCGTCCGCAAGAGTCGCATGAACTTTTTTTAAGTTCTCGACATTAGGCTCGTATTCTAGCCAAAGTTTAATTCGTCCTGAAGGACCATATTTCTCAATCATATGCGTATAAACCCGTTTAAAAGTATCCTCTTTAACGTAGTCAGGATAGTGATCCAAACTATATAGAATGGTTCGACTCAGTAATCTTTCAAAGTTGATATCGCGATCCGCCTCAGAAATAATCTTGCCATAAAGTGAACGGGGTTCATAAGGTAAAGATGCACGGTGATCTTCTGCTGCTTGGGCAATCGTCTTTATTTCATTATCAGTAAAAAATGTTTTTAAGACAAAATCCGCTTCGATAATTTTACGAGAGGCTGATTCATGTCCTTGTCGGCCAAACTTTAAGCCAATATCGTGATAAGCTGCGATAGCATAGACAATGTTTAGATTCACATTATAATTTTTTGCGATATCCAAACTATTCTCAATTACTTGATATACATGATCAGGTTGATGAGCGCCATCATAGGCTTTGTACTGAGGAATTATTTTTGATTCAATATACTCAACTAATTTTTGATTTATCATTTTAACACCTCATTGATATTTTTGTTAGTATAACATAATTAGAATTAAATGTGCTAAAATTAGAATTAATTAAAAAATAGGGGAAATAAGATGAAGATAGAAGCAAGAAACACCTTAGATAATACGACAATAAAGCAAATCAATGAATTAGAAGCAATGGTTCAAACGCATGACGGAACATATCATGATATTTATTTAGATAATCGCTTTAATTTTGACCAAAGAATGCCCGCATTTTTATTTGCTTGGGTTGAAAATTACTTGATTGGTTTTCTATCCATATATGCTGATAATATTGAAGAAGCTGAATTATCAGTGATTGTGCACCCAACTTATAGACAACAAGGTATTGCCACAGCTCTAATAGAACAAGCTAAAGAGATTATTAAATCCTTTCGTATTGCTGATATATCTTACATAAGTGAGCGACGCTTCATTGACAAAACGAATTATCTACACAGAACGTATCAAATCGACTGGCACGAGACAGAATATTTGATGGAAGCTAAAGTAATGGTTGAGCAAGAATATCCAGAAGCAACTATCCAAGTACGAAAAGCAGTGATGACAGATGCGAGAAGTATCGCTTCATTTCAAGCAAAAGTTTTCGAGAGTTCTTTTCAAGAAGCGATGACCTATGCAGAAGGCAGTATTGGTGAAGATGATCATGAGATCTTTGTTTTCTTGAATCAGGAGGGAGACATTGTTGGCTCCAGTTCAGTGAACACAACGGAAGAATATTATTATCTCTTTGGCTTAGCCGCGGATCCAAATTATCAAGGACAGGGCTTTGGAACGCAAGGTATCTATCAAATGATGAAGCAGTTAAATGCAGAGGACGAACGTCTATTTCGCTTATCAGTAGAAAAAGAAAATGCACACGCTAAACATTTATATCAAAAGAATGGCTTTGGGGTCATATCAGAAGTCGTTTATTTAAAAGAATAACGGAGGGAATTTTTGGAATTATGGGACTTATTTGATCGGAGTGGAAACATCGTTAGTACGAATCATGGACGAGGAGATACGATTCCTGAAGGTACCTATCATAAGATTGTGAATATTATTGTGCAGCATGTTGATGGGGATTATCTTTTAATGAAGCGTTCGGATGATAAAGAAAGTCGTGCAGGAGAATATGAGTTAACTGCTGGTGGAAGTACAATCAAAGGTGAAGACTTTAGTGAGGGTGCTTGGCGAGAATTATATGAAGAAACAGGGATTAAAGCAGATGCACTCTATGAATTGACGCCAGTCATTATTCGAGAAGAGAAACGATATTTACAAAAAAGTTTCTTTTGTTTAACTAATATAGATAAAAACTCCATTCAATTACAAGCAGGAGAGACTCAAGGTTTCCAGTGGTTGAGTGAAGACGAAGTCTTAGCTATATCAAATACAGATAGTTTAGTCCGTTTAACAAATGAAGTCATAGAGCGAATTAAAGAAATCAAATTAAAGCACCTTAAATTAACTTAAGAATGTCACAATAACGTCATAAACTTCAAGCAAACTTCACACCATTCCCTTTGAATGATTGCTATAATTGATATAACAAGCAATAGGGAGGGATTAGATGAGACGTATTCGTGATATTGTTTTAGCTTTATTATGTACGATAGCTATTGTCAATGTAACAGCCCATGATCAATCGATGACGCTAGAGCAACCGGAATTAATATTGGCCCAAGAGTTGAATGAGTTTGAAGGAATCCCAGAAGAGATTCAAGGTGTCTGGTCGTATGAAGGTGACATGACGAGTCAGTCGGCTATCTTGCGTGGTAACCAAATGATAATAACAGATGATTACAATGGCTCAGTCTACTATACTATTGATATGACTCAAGTTGAAGAGAACTTTGAAGTGGATGGTATTGACGATAATTCAGAGAGAACACTTTATATTCTTAACACAAATATTAATGATTATTCAATGCGTTATGGTGATGAAGAAGCAGCCATGACGACTGAAAACTTCTACTTTGTCTATGATGAGAATGAAGATATCTTAATCCCTCAGCCAGAAGTGACGTTTAACCGCAATGCTGAAGAAGAGCTTGCTTATATAATCCACGACAATATGATTACAGAACAACCAATTAACCGTGAACAATTACGTGAGGTCGATAGTGAATTTTTAGTCAATCGATATCATACTCATCAAGAAGCCGGTAGCGAAGATATATACTTAGAATTGTACCGAGATATTGCGAATGAATACCCTGATTTAAATCTATTGCGTAATGAGAACTATGAAACATACAGTGCAATTAGTTCGATTATTATCGCTAATTCAGAATTAACTTATGGAAGACTGAATCAAGCAGGACCCGATAAAGTCCTGTCACTATATCAAGAAGCTCAAAATAGTGCTAGCAGTGAAGATGTTGTAGTAAAAGAAATTTACCCAAGTATTGAAGCAGAAATCCAGGCATTCCATGACCGCCAATTAACGTATGAGAATTCATTGAGATATAGCGGAGAATAAGTTAAATATCCCCATCAGCAACCAAGCTGATGGGGATATTTGTATTTTATGATGAGGCTTAATCAAACAAAAGAAAATCGAGATCGTCAGGAACATCAGTTTCTAAATTGTAGACAACACCGTAGTCATCCTTAATATAAGTTGTATTAGTATTAGCTTCAAAACGTAATAGGGGAGTAGAAATATCATACATTGATACTTCCCATAAATTTCGATTGAACTTAATATTAGGCTCGTTGATATACAGGACGTGTGGCGTCCTACCTTGCGCCGAATTGGATGAAAAGTTGAAAGAAGCTAAATTTAGAATGCCTGGATTTTGTAAATCAAAGATAAAACGCCAAGTCTCACCACCACTATTTGCTACGATATCTGCTGTTGCTCGATAAGCTTCAGCATAGTCAATACCATGTTTTTCATTGAATGAGCTCACTTCTTCATTGGTCATAGAGTTAAAATCAATATGATCATCTATATAAGTTTGGATATTACTTAGACGTGTCCGGTTACTCAAATTAGTTGGATTCATGGTGGGTGAATTTTGGGTAATAACAACAACAGTATTATTTTTTTGATCAAAGTGAAAACCTGAAATAACTTGTGTTTCATCATCAGTTAGATAAGTTCCATCATAATCAAAGATTTGAGCTGAAACGATTTGAACCTGCGTGACGATTAAACCTAAAAGAATAATTAATTTTATTAACTTATTCATTTTGATTACCTTCTTCTAAGGTATAAACGATTCCGTACTCATCTGTGATACTGTCGGTACTCTCGTTCATCTCAAAACAAAGAATCCGTGGGTCTCCCATAATGCCAACAATCCATAAATCTTGGGATTGTAGAATTTCAGGTTTTGAAATCAAAATATCACTATTGAAGTCAGAATCAATGTCCGATAAAGAATGCACTCCCGGAATTTCTTGAAAAGCGAGTCTCAATGCATCCTTACGAGTCATCCAAGGCTCTACTTTATCTGCTGCTTCTAGCAATATTTTTGAATAATCTATATCGTCTAATCCCCATTTTTCGCGCATGTCATTTATTTCTTCAGCTGAGATAAATGGATCGATTAAAGCAGTATGGTTTCCACTGTTTCTAATCTCTAATAAACGACGAATATCTTCATTTTGACTCGACTGTTGAGTAAGAATAGTAATTGATTGCGACTCAGTATCGAAAGTAAACCCTCGTATCGCTTGGTTTTCATCGGTGAGATAAGTACCTTCATACGGAAAATCTCCAAAACCATCATGTGCTTCAACTAATGAAATTGTAAAGAAATTTATCAAAAATATAACGGCTAACGTAACTACAGTACTGCGTGAAAATTTCATTTAAACCATCCTCCTTGGAATTTATTGTTGACGAAATACTTTAGCAAATCTATACTTTCAGTAACAAAACAATTTTCAACTTCTTACTTATACTATAATAGATATGATGATAGTAAAGTTAATTTATTCATAAACGATGTTTTTTCACTCATAATCAGCCTAAAGTAAAGGAGTGCACAATGAATTTCAATATTTTTCAATATATTGTACCAACTTATATTTTATACTCATATTTCATTCAAAAGCCAAAAATAAATAAAGTAGTTTCAGGTTTTATATGTATCATCGTTGTTATAATCACAGCGCAATTAAATTTGAATTACCGTGAAGCTTTACAAACATTTTTAATATTTATGGTCTTTTTCGTATCGACTTACTGGCATTACAGAACTGTTTCTATTAGTACTATATATAGTGCTTTACCTTTAATTATTTATTACATAGCTACAGAATCAATGAGCTATCATGGGAGCGTCAAGAAGTTTGTGTAAATAAAGAATTCCTTCTGTAAAAGAATCAGCTCTCTGCTAGTGTTCCAAACATTTCCCATAGCTCTGCTTCAGCTTGCTGGAAACCGCGGTGGCTTCGGGTTAAAAATTTCTGATTGTAAAGATCGAAATTTGAAACTAAAAAGCGATCCA
>NZ_JBGQQY010000078.1:0-5502 GCF_045528545.1 Ruoffia sp. FAM 26254 | reverse complement strand
ATTCCACCTCACGGTGGACACCCTTGCCTTTAGCTAACAGTTCCTACTGCCAAGTCTGTAGTGGACTTTCACCACCAAGTTATCGCCCATGCCGGGCGCACATAAAAAAAGAGCCAAGGTGACTGCGTCACCTGGCTCCTCGGTCCACCAACATCAAAAATTCATGAACCGAAAAACACACCGAATTTATGACTTCGATGTGCTCTGAGCTAAATCTATTTTATTATTTGGTTTGTTATTGCCTTTAAATTTGAAACGCAGTTTCTTTAGCCAATTTTGCATCGGTTCCAAATAAAAGCGGTTGAGTGGCATATATAACAGAAGTGAAAAGACAACTGCGAATAATGTAATCAATACAACGCGAATGGGAAGTGAGTGAATCTGAAGCTCGGGAAAGACGAACAGTAATAGTCCGTATACATTAATACCTAGGGCATGTAATAGGTATATCTGATCTGAATAATCTCCTAGCTTCGCGATGACTGTCTCTTCTCCCTTATATCGGTTTAAGAATGCGATCACTAAGTAAATCGTTGGAATAAATAATAGTTCGAGATATTGTCCTTGGTAGAAAAAGCCAAAAGTAACAACATAGACAAACATCCAACCAATTAAGACACGCAAGTTATACTTCCAGTAATCCCCTTGCACCCCTACATAATAGCCGATACTTGTATACATCAAGGCTTTTGGGAAGCCCCCGTAACGTAATATATCAGTTAACAGTCCGTTTTCGAGACAGTAAAGCGATACAAGATATAAGGCAAATACACTTACGATTAAGATTCTTGGTGAGTTGATTATCTTATTTAAGCCATACAGGCACGAGATACCTAGAAAGCTCGCCCATAAGTACCATAGATGGTAAGATCCAATCGTTCCTTGCGCAAATTGTCGCCACGTTTTAGAACGGAAGATGATCATCACAGCATCTATGACAGGCTCTTCATACAGCCAAGCTTCGAGGCCTGCCATGAGCAAAGACACCACGTAATAAAATAATGAAATAGAAATAAATAAACGCAAAACACTGCCTGCGTACTTTAACATATATTCATTTGTTCGGCTTGACAATATATAACCTGTAATTGCGAAGAACAAAGGTACAGCGTAATTAAATATAGCGCGAGGCCATTGTAGTTCAATCAAAGGTTTATTATATGCTGAATCGATAAATGCAAATACATGAATGAGTACTACTCCAATAGCAGCAACAAACTTCACCTTATCAATATTGTAATTTTTTGACATGTAATCCCCCTATTCAATTTTTTAGAAAATACATAATACCGCTTCTAGATTCTAAAGTCTAAAGAAATGACTATTAATCTAAATCCAAGAAGTGATATAAGCCAAATAGGTAACCATAATATTTGTAAATTTCACGACGCCCTGCACTGCGAAGACCAGGTGTATCAAGATAAGTAATGACTTCACCCTCGTTCGTATAGACGTAAGCTGAAATATAAGTTAGATCAAAGTCATAATGACGGTTTACTCGCTCATAAATCATGCGTGTCCGTCTCGTATGGTAATCAGATGTGACGACCAAAGCAGAGTTCCAACCATTTTCTTCCATTAAATTTAATGTATTTACTGCATTTGTGTAAGTACTTGTTGCTTCATTTTCAGCGATAATCTGATCTTCTCTCACACCTGCATTTTGATAGTGAGGTAAAAGATTTAAGTTCTCTCCATAAAGAGGTGAGACAATAATTCGGTCGGATAGTGAATAACCATCGAGTAATAGTCGGCCAGCTTGATCTTCGCGCCCATCTCCACCTTCAGGGACAATAATCACATCGCTGGCTACAGGGGTGTCTCCAACATCTAAATTGAAGTAGAGCCATACAGCATGCCAAGACCAAAACAATACAATCAGAACTGCTAATTGCTTTAACCTTTTCTTCATAGTTTTACCTCTTTTCAAATGATAACTTATTTTATCATAACCTATAAATATAGCTACAAACAGCGAGTTAATTTACATAAAATTTAATTTACTGTAACATTTACTTTAGAGATTATTAAAAGGAGGCCTTTGATTTATGAACTGGCTTGTATTAGGACAAATTTTTGCCATCAACTTAGTTTATATTATGCTAAACACGATTCGAACATTACTGACGATGCGAGGTTACCGGAACCTTGCTCCGATCTTAGCTATTATCGAAATAACGATTTACACACTCGGCTTGTCAATGGTGATGTCATACATTGAGGAAAACATCATGTACCTCATCTTTTACGCTTTAGGTTTTGGCGTTGGGATATACTTAGGTATGTTAGTAGAGAACCGGATTGCTTTAGGTTATTCAGTAATGCAAGTATTCACAGAAGACGACAACCATGTGTTGGCAGATTCTTTAAGGGAACGTGGCTATGGGGTGACAATTCAACCTGGTTACGGACGGAATGGAAACCGGTTAGTCTTAACGATTCTCACGCCACGTTCTACTGAGAAAGCTTTGCGTAACACAATTAATGAACTAAACCCGAACGCATTTTTCATCTCATATGATGCAAAATACATTCACGGAGGCTTCTGGACGAAACATATTAGCCCACCACAAATCATTGAAGAAAACTTTGAACAAGACCAAAAAGAAGGCTTTGAAACGCCAGATGAGGTTATCACTAAAAATGAATATATTGAATAATCAAGAAGGAGGCGCTTATTCAATGAGTCATAACTGGAAAGATGTATTACCTATCGATTCAATTCAAGAAATCATCCCTGTATCAGGAGGCGATGTAAACCAAGCCTTTCGAGTGGAAACAAATTCTAAACCTTACTTCTTACTCGTCCAAGCGGGGCGCAGTGCAGACTTTTATACAGGTGAGATTGCAGGCTTAGAAGAAATGGCTAAAGCTGGAATCACTGTACCGCAAGTGATTGATTCAGGTGAAAACCAAGGTGATGCTTATTTATTACTTAGCTACCTCGAGGAAGGTCAAAATGGGAGTCAACGTGAATTAGGAAGAATGGTTGCCCAATTGCATCAGTATCACTCTGATGACGGCTTATACGGCTTTGACGCTCCTTATGCAGGAGCTGACATTCAATTCGATAATTCATGGACTGATTCTTGGCTTGAGCTTTTCGTCGAAAGACGGATGGACAAACTTCACAGGCTACTTGTGGATAACAATAAATGGAATCAACGTCAAAGCGATACTTATCAACAAGTAAGACAAATTATGGTGAATGAGTTAACTCGACACAAAAGTGACCCGTCATTATTGCATGGTGACTTATGGGCAGGTAACTATATGTTCTTGTCTGACGGTAGTCCTGCTTTATTTGACCCCGCTTCTATGTACGGTGACCGCGAATTTGATTTGGGTGCGACTAAAGTATTTGGTGGCTTTAATTCTGACTTCTACGCTACTTATGATGAAGCTTACCCACTTTCTGAAGGTTCAGAATTACGCATCGAGTTCTACCGCCTTTACTTATTAATGGTTCATCTACACAAATTTGGTGCAACCTATGAATCATCTGTTGATCAATCGATGAGCATCATATTGAATGCATAAAAATACCCCTTGAGACCTGAAGTTCTCAAGGGGCATTTGTGTCTTTAGTAGTCTTTTCCACTGTAAAAGTCTTCTTTAGCCATATCTTCAAAGATGACGCTAATCGCTTCCTTATTCGCATAGCCTTGCTCAATCATCGATTCAATGATTGCTTTTGCTAAAGTTTCTTTCTGTTCTGGTGTGCGTCCTTCTTTAGATTGAATTCGTACAAAAGGCATTCTAATCCCTCCATTGTTGTTTTAGTTTATTATACTCTTTTAGGACAGTTTTGTGCAAAAGATAGTGTTGGTAAGTTTAAATTTAGGAATTTGTTTAGATTCTTCCAGTTAAACACTTCAGCTGGAAGAATTTTTTTATATTTCTCCAGTTGAACATCCTACTACACTATTTTGCACAAAAAAGAAGCCGACTAAAGTTTAGCCGACTTCTATCAATAGTTTAAATTGTATGGTTGTTATTATCTTCAGCTTTGTCAATCTCTTCGTCAATGGCTTTATCCGCTTTGTTTAATTGGCGAGCCGCAAAGTCGCGTCCACCTAAACCAAAGGCTAACGCTACTGCTAGACCAGCTGCACCAAGGATAATAATGAATCCAGCATTAACAATTGTTTGAGCGATATGTAATTGTTCTAAGATCATGAATGCTCCTAAAATGATAATCGCGTAACGGATGACTTCACCAAATAACTTGTTACCAGTTGCTTTTGAAATAAAGTTAGCTAAGATGTTTCCACCGATTAATGCAACTGCTAAGATGATAATCGCGCTTAATACTAATGGGATGTAAGCAATGATTGCTGCACCAATGGTATTAAGAACTTCTAAGTTTAATACAGAAATTGCTTCAACTAAGAAGAATAACATCAACACACCTTTAACAACTGCTGCTGTAATGTTTGAAATTTTAACGTCAGAAACTTCTGAACGGAAGTTTAAGTAACGTGAGTATTTATCAACACCTGTTGTTGCTAGTAAGTTTTCAATTAAGTCACCTAATAATTTCGCTACAACACCACCAATAATTAGTAATACAGCAGCTGTAATGATATTAGGAATAGCACTTAAGATTTGATTTAGTACTGCTACAATCGGTTCTGAAATTGATTGAATACCTAATGTTTCAAGTGCTACAGTTAAAATTGGGATAAAGATTAACACATAAACAACTGTCGCAAGTACTTCTGCAATCTGACCTTCATTGACATCAGCACCTGTTGTACTACCCGTTAGTTTTGCATACCATTTATCAATGTTTAAACTTAATAATAGGTTGCGAACAAGCTTTTTAACGAACTTACAGAAGTAAGCACCAGCGACTAGAATAACAATCGCTGTTAAAATGTTCGGAATATAGCTAAAGAATTTATTAAACATGTTCACGATTGGGTCCATAACGCCACCCACATTTAAACCGTTTAAAATTCCAGGTAAGAAGAATAACAATGTCGCAAAGTAAACGATTGATCCAACCGTTTCAGTATACTGCTGACCTTCCTCTTCTGTCTTAGCCATGCCCCATGATTGTGTACGGCGACTAAAACCAACCTTCTCTAGTCCTTTAATTGTTAGACGTTTAAGTCCCCAAGCAAGAATTAGAGCTAAAACTAATAGTAATAGTGTTCCGATAATTCCTGGTAACATTGCGCCAAGTGTCGCAAAGAATGATGAAAAATCCATATAATTTCCTCCTAAAATTTTTCTAATTTATATTACTAGTATATCATCTGACATCATATTGTAAAATGATATACCTCGTATAATGATAAGTATTCATTTTACTTCAAACAAAAAAAGTTACTTTGTTATATAAATATAACAAAGTAACTTTCCTTATTCGAGAGTGTAAAATATCTTGTGTAAATAGAAAAAAGGAAGCCCCTTCTGTAGAATAGAGTTACCACACTACATTCACAGAAAAGAGGACTTCCCTATGAACAATCTTACTACAGATATCTTACAGAC
>NZ_JBGQQY010000077.1:0-5606 GCF_045528545.1 Ruoffia sp. FAM 26254 | reverse complement strand
GTATGGTAACTTTATTATATAGGAATTCACTGGCTTTTGTGTACATACAAAAAAAGGTGTCAGTGAGATTTCTCTCACCAACACCAAAAATTCAAGAACCATTAAAGCAAATAGACGGCAAGAGATCCAATTATGGATCTCTTGCCGTCTATTTTATGTCTATAAATGTTCAACTTTACGATTGAAGAAACTCAGTCAACTGATCTTCATATGTAATAAATAGATTTTTCATAGCTCTAGAACTTGCTGTATACAGAATTCGCTTATCACGTTGTGAATGATAATGTTCGTTTGAAGCATTATGAATTAAGACATTATCAAATTCCAATCCTTTGGATAAACTAATTGGAATGATGGTTAGATTTAATCGATCCAATAGTTCTTGGCCAAAAGATTGTTCCAGTTCTTCAGCCTCAACCATTGTTTTAGTGATCAATGTTAATGCTTTTCCATCTAACTCTTGATTTACCGCTTCTAATAGCTTCAAATAGTCAGCTTGATTATCAACTTTAATAATTTTAGGTTCATTTCCAGCCGGTCGAATCGGAATAATTTCCCATTCATCGTTATTGGTTGCGAGCCGATTGAATAAGCGTGTGATTGATCCACTTGACCGGTAACTATTCACTAATTGATATAACTCAACTTTTTCTGAGCGGGCTGAGAAATTATTGATAATATCTTGGAATTTGATATTGGCGTTAAATATCGCTTGATTCTCATCCCCTACCATGGTAAATGCTGATTTAGGGAATAAGCTCACTAATAATCGAATTTGTGCTTCTGTATAGTCTTGTACTTCGTCTACTAGAACAAATCGCATATTTGTAAGTGATAATTTTTCAATGAAGCGATTATAAATGTAAATAAATGCAACCGCTTCATCTATGCTTAATATGCCATCTGGATTGAATTGATATACTTCTTGTGAGTATGCAAAATAAATTTTTTCAAAAATCCCTTGTAAATTAAACCAAGCTAAACCACGAATATCACGGGTTACTTGACTGTATTGAATTTGGACATATCTTTTGGCATATTTATTAATCGTTTGAGGTGAATCATCCGAAATCAGTTCATTAAAGAACTTTTGTTGTAAGGTTTCAGGTAATGACATCACTCGATCAATCACTTTAGGTTTTTGAGCTAATTTAGTCATTCGTCTCTCCCAATTACTTGATAATAATTGTCGCGTTGCTTGAATACGAGCAATTAAGGGAGAACTATCAGGCGTCTGTTCAAAAGCTTTAATGATTTTTTCAGTCGAAACAATTTCTTTGTCTTTACGTAAGACTGGATTAAAGAAATCCATATGTTGTAATATTAACTCTTCTGAGTCATTAATAAAATCAATAAAAGAAGTACTTCGAATAATCTCTGTTTGCTTCGGAACCTTGTGAATACTAATACGGTTAAAATACGTTTGTTCATCCTCTAATTCCATTGACAAGTGTCTCCCTACAAATTGTAAAAGCGTCATATTCAATGGCGTTTTCTCACCGAGTGATGGGAGCACATTAGATATATACGATACAAAATGCTCATTCGGAGACAATATTAGAATATTATCTGAGGTAATTTCTTTACGGTATGAATAGAGTAAATACGCAATTCTTTGCATAATCGTTGAAGTTTTTCCACTCCCAGCCACTCCATTGACTAAAATAATCGGATGTCTCGTATCTCGAATTATCACATTCTGCTCACTTTGAATGGTAGATGTAATATCTTGCATTAAACTCGAGCTATCTTGTTCTAGGGCTTCTAGTAATACATCATCTTGGATCGATACCGATGTGTCGAAGAACTTCAATAAAGTATCTTTGTCGATAACGAATTGTCTACGTTTATCAATTTCCACTTCAATTGTATTGCCATTCACTTCATATGCAGATTCTCCTGTTGTATTATTGTAGAATAACTCTGCGATTGGAGAACGCCAGTCATAGACAAACTTTGCGTAATTATCATCATCAAAACTATTAATACCTATGTAGAAAGATTCTGCTTCTTCATCATCTAGAAAATCAACGTCCACTTTACCAAAATATGGAGCATCTAATGATCGTTTGACATTTTCTAATAATTTTTCTGCGGAGATAATGCGTGAATTCATTTGGTCAATCTCGCGGTTCTTCATCTCAATTGTTGAAAAAGTGTCCATATTATCAGAAAAACTACTAAAATCTACCCGAACATCTTCGGACATCTTTTGTACAAAAGTAAGCCCCTCTTCACGAGCTTCTTTAACAAATGCATCGAGACTCTCTCTACTTTTTAACATTTTCTTATATACAAAGTCTAAATATTCCGCTTCTTTAGCAAATTCTTTCTCGTAATCATGCGAATTGTTCTGAGTCATAAACTGCATTCCCCTTTTCTTTACTACATCTTATTGAAAAAAATGCCGAATAGCTATCTTATACCGACTAAACGTATAATGCAACAACAAAATAGCTACCATTAGCAATTTTGTTGCTAACAATAGCTATAAATTTTATTTAATAGTTTGCACCTAATTTAAATCCACACCGTCTTTACGGTAAATATATTTTGGTTCATGTAATTCATCATTAAAAGAAACTATTAAGTCATGTTCTTTAAAGAACCACTCATCGTCTTTTTCAATAAAGAATAATAAGCCATTATCAGAAGTAAATGTAACAATTGGAGAATGCGGCTCTGTAGGTTCAACTTGTAATGCGAATGAATCTTGTACTGGACTACTTCCGTAGATCATAGTTTTAAAGCGAATTCCTGCACCTTCAGCTCTTCCAACTTCTTCTTCAAACCATTTGACTGCTTTATCTTCAACAATTAATTCCATATATATGTGCGTGGCATAATTAGCCACTTCCTCCTTTTATTATCACTACGCTTTGAGTATAAATGATTTTTATTATAATAACCAGTATTCTGCTTGAATAAATTGAATTGCTTATACGAGTTCATGCTGATAAGCATAGATAGTTGCTTGTGTGCGGTCATTTACTTCAAGTTTAGATAAGATATTCGAAACATGTGTTTTTACTGTTTTTAGCGTGATGAATAGCTCATCTGCAATTTCTTGATTGGTATACCCTTTTGAAACTAATAATAATACTTCTAATTCACGATTGGTTAAATCATCGTGTGCTTGTTTTTGTCTGGATTTATCTTCATATTCTAACAACTTACTTGTTACTTCAGGTCCCATCACCGTGTCGCCTTCGTAAGTCGCACGGATAGCATCCGCAATTTCACTGGCAGAAGATGTTTTTAATAAATAACTCTTAGCGCCGGCTTCAATCGCAGGATAGACTTTTTCGTCATCGATGAAAGATGTCACAATAATAATTTTGGCTTCTGGCCACTCTTCCATAATTTTTTGAGTCGCTTCTACTCCATCCATGACTTCCATCACCAAATCCATCAAGATGATGTCTGGTTTATCTTCTAATGCTTTGTGATAACCCATAAGACCATTTTCAGCCTCACCGATCACTTCGATGTCGGGTTGGACATCCAAGTAGGATGACACCCCTAAACGTACCATTTCATGATCATCGACTAGTAATACTTTAATCATACATTTACCTCTCTTCTCGAAATGGGAATTTGAATATCGATGGATGTTCCTTTACCAATTGAACTAATTATATTCAATATTCCGCCTAAACTCTTCACACGCTCTTCCATATTACGAAGCCCGTAATTACCTTTTTGTTTAGCTGTGCTCACATCAAACCCTTGCCCATCATCAATAATTTTTAATTGAATTGAATGTTTATCTTGAGTTAAATAAATTTCAACTTTATTCGCTTTCGCATGCCGCATCGTATTAGATATAGCTTCTTGTACGATTCGGAATAAGTGATCTTCAATCCCACTATCAACTTTTACGGGTGCAAGATTCCAATGAATTTCCATCGGGATCTTAGTATCTAATTCTTCTAATAAGTGTTTAATACCTTGATCGAGACGTTGATCCATTAAGTCAATCGGTCTTAAGTGAAGGAGTAAAGCCCGCATCTCAGTTTGGGCGTTTCCAATAATCTCTTCAACTTTTTTTACAGAGTTTGTTACCGACAACTCTTCTCTCTCAGCAACTTCACTAATAGCTGAAATCATCATCGTCGCAGCGAATAATTGCTGACTGACAGAATCATGCAACTCACGTGCAATCCGATTACGTTCATTCTCAATAATTTCTTCTTTAGTATCTTCACCTACAAACACTGGCGCTGCCGTATATTCTTGAAGATCAGCCGAAAGATCAACAATCTTATCCCGTAGTCGATTGATATCTTTCGCCGTTTGTCTTGAAGCATCAAACCAATTTCCGCCTTGTAATTCTTTGCGGAATATTTCATTTTGATACTTTCCTAATAGTAACCAATTAATTCGTGCTCTAATTTGTTCAAAAGGTGAACTCAGAGCAACTGTTAGTATAATTGCTAACACGATACTCAAAGTTAAGATAAAAGCGATAATAATCAAATACACTGGAATATTAAAAAACTCAACGGTAAACACCTCTGACAGTGTCATCACATTTAATTCAAAAATTAGAATTCCAAAAATAATGACGACAATGGCTGAAAAACTAACGAATTGAAAGATGAATAAATGAGTCCATAAACGAAAATTCATAAAATAATCACCTCAAGATCTCCAAATGTCACTGATACAATGACATTCACTTTTCGATTTGAGTCCCCATAATCTGGACTCATCCAACGGAAATTATCAGCTGTCAATGAATAACGTTGGGATTCAAATACGACCCCTCCTGAAATTGTACTGATATTTAACTTCACACCAATATCATTAGGAATAATTAATCGCGTTCGACCGAACAACTTTCTGATGATAATCGTCGTCTCTCCTTGAGGTAAGATTGTATTACCAAAATCCAAGATATGATTACCTCCGAACAGAACAATATTCACATCATCCCATTCAAATTCAACTTTCTTCTCTCTGTATGAATCAAAAATCGATTCTTGATCCAGAATCGTTCGCTGTTCACTTTGGGGTTCAATCAGTTTTACCCCTAAGTAATTACTTTCAGACTTCTTAGGTAAGATTAACGCATTTTTAAAATGAATTAACTCATTGCCATCTTTACTTCTGAATAAAATTAAAAACAAGATGATCACTAATAATAATACCCAAACTGATTGAATCATAAGCAAACTTAAGATAAGTAAAAATAAAGCTGCGACAAAAATTATTAAACGAAGGATACGATTTCCAATAAATAATCCGACGATAAATAGTATAAAAGATACTCCGATAAGACCTATAATTTTCCAGTCTAAAAAGATGTCAAATAATATAAGCACCAGACTAACCGCAAATACAATAAAAATGTTTTGTCTTAAAAAATTTTGCATATAACACCTCTGTTCCATAAAATTAGTATAACAGATTCTGAAGTAGAAAATGAATATCGCTTCCTATTTTCCGATAAAAAATAAGTCTGCCTTATAAAAAGACAGACTTATTAGGTTCTTGAATTTTTGGTGTTGGTGAGAGAAATCTCACTGACACCTTTTTTTGTATGTACACAAAAGCCAGTGAATTCCTATATAATAAAGTTACCATACATTACTAAAAGGAGA
>NZ_JBGQQY010000076.1:0-5614 GCF_045528545.1 Ruoffia sp. FAM 26254 | reverse complement strand
TTTACTGGAGAGAGTTTTCGTTTGAAAAATGCATTATCAAAAAAAGAATAATTAAAAGGAAAAAATTGGATGGCTATATTGTGTACTTTTCGTTGCAATACTATGTACTTCAAATTTGCAAAACACAGCAGTGTTTAAAAGAGTGTTTAAAGTGATTAAAGTGTTTAACCAGTGTATTGAATACCTTCGATATCTAACAATTTCATCTTTACATTAATCCCACCATTATAGCCTGTTAACGAACCATTCTTTCCGATGATACGGTGACACGGAATAATAATAGAAATTGGATTTTGGCCAACAGCGCCTCCAACTGCACGAACTGCTTTAGGATTGTTTATATTTTCAGCCAACGCTCCATAATGAATAGTTCGACCGTAAGGAACATCAAGTAATGCTTTCCAAATTGACTGCTGAAAAGGTGTTCCATTTTGGATGTCTAACACTAAATCAAACTCATTACGTGATCCTTGTGTGTATTCTTGAAGTTGTTTAATCGATTCTGCATTTATAGATTCATCTTCTTGGATAGTAAACCCCTTAAATAGCTTTTCCAAAATCGTTATATCTCCATCGTCTGGACTTACGTAAGCTAAGCCCTTTTCTGTTGAAGCAATCGTATATAACCGATTGAATACCGTATGAAAAGTGTAGTACAAAGTTGGGCTCAAGGTAAACTTCCTTTCTATATAATAACCATTTTATTTGTATCTCTATTATAACTCTTTAAGAATCATATTGAAATGAATGATAATTCATACCAGTCTATGTTAAAATAGTGATTAAAAGGAAATTTCTCCTTAGATATCATTGCATAGAACTAGCATTTAAGTTAAAGTATACATGTCGTGAAACATAGGTTTGTTTCACAAAAGGACTTATTTAAAAGGAGACGGTTATGACAGTCGAAGAATTTATCCAAGCCCTGAATGAAAAGGGCAGTCAATTAACTGAACAACAGATTAATCAGTTTGAACAGTATTACCACCTGTTAGTCGAGTGGAATAATAAGATTAACTTAACGGCAATTACTGAAAAGCCAGATGTGTATTTAAAGCATTTCTATGATTCATTAATGCCCTTATGGATGGCACCTGATTATTTTAAAGAGAATGCTACTTTATGTGATGTTGGCGCAGGGGCCGGCTTTCCAAGTATTCCAATGAAAATTGTACGCCCTGATTTAGACATTACAATTGTAGATTCATTGAACAAACGTATAACATTTTTAAACCTTTTAGCAGAGGAATTGAACTTAACAGGCGTTAAGGCTGTTCATGGTCGTGCAGAAGAAGTTGGACAAGACAAAGCCCACCGCGAACAATTCGATATCGTCACAGCAAGAGCTGTAGCAGCTTTAAACGTCTTAAGCGAATTGTGTTTACCATTAGCAAAAAAAGGTGGCTACTTCATTGCTCTGAAAGCACAAAGAGCTGACGAAGAAATCGTTAAAGCGAAAAAGGCTATCGCAACGCTTGGAGCGAAGTTTGAAGAGCAAATTAGCGAGATGTTACCCATTGAAGATAGTGAGCGTGAAATCTTAGTGATTCGCAAAACTTTAGAAACACCGAAGAAATATCCAAGACGTCCTGGTAAACCAGCCAAACAACCGTTATAACAAGGAGGAGATCGCATGAGTAAAATGATTGCAGTCGGTAATCAAAAGGGTGGTGTTGGTAAAACCACCACAACAGTTAACCTAGGAGCTGCTTTAGCAACTTTAGGTAAAAAAGTATTAATCATTGATTCTGATTCGCAAGGAAATGCGACGAGTGGTCTTGGGGTAGAAAGAAGCGCATTAGATGCAAGCTTGTATGAAGTACTCATTGATCAAATTCCAATTCAAGATGTCATCGTTGAAACAAGTCAAGATAACTTATGGATTGTACCGTCAAACATTCAACTTGCAGCTGCAGAGTTAGAACTAGTAAATATTGAAAACCGCGAGTCACGCCTGAAAGAAGCAGTGGCCCCGATTCGGAAAAATTATGATTATATCTTAATCGACTGCCCACCTTCATTAGGTCAATTATCAATTAATGCTTTTACCGCAAGTGATACAATTTTAATCCCAGTACAAGCTGAGTATTACGCGCTAGAAGGATTAACACAATTATTAAATACCATTCGTTTAGTTCAAAAAACTTATAATCGCAATTTCCGTATCGAGGGCGTGTTAATTACAATGCTCGATGCACGAACGAATTTAGGCTTTGAAGTGATGGATGAAGTACGTAAGTATTTCCATGAAAAAGTCTACCGCACAGTCATTCCAAGAAATATTCGCTTATCAGAAGCACCTTCTTATGGGCAATCAGTCATTGAATATGATTCTCGTTCAAGAGGTGCGGAGATGTATGTTGAACTGGCAAAGGAAGTGATTAGTAATGGCGAATAATAACCAACCTCGTAAACGAGGTGGCTTAGGCCGAGGTATGGATGCCTTGTTTTCAGCATATGAGGAAACTCCAGGCGAAAACGAAATCGTAGAAGAGATTCCATTAGATCAAATTCGTGCTAACCCCTATCAACCGCGTAAAACATTTAATCAGAAAGCTTTAAATGAATTAGCTGATTCGATTAAACAGTCCGGTGTATTTCAACCTGTAATTCTTAGAAAATCGACAATCAAAGGTTATGAATTAATCGCTGGTGAACGGCGTGTTCGTGCAAGTCGACTGGCAGGTAAAGAGACAATTCCAGGTATTGTTCGTGAACTAGATGAAGAACAAATGATTGAAATTGCAGTGGTAGAAAACCTACAACGTGAAGACTTGAGTCCTTTAGAAGAAGCTGAAGCATATAACATCTTGATGGAGAATCTTGATTTAACACAAGCGCAAGTGGCTGAAAGAATTGGTAAAAGTCGCCCATATATCGCCAATTACTTACGTCTATTATCATTACCAGATGAAATTAAGACAATGGTTGGGGAACAATTATCGATGGGACAAGCGCGTACAATCTTAGGTCTTAAAGATAAAGACCAACTGATTCCAGTCGCAAAACGTGTCGTAAGTGAAGGAATGACTGTTCGTCAACTCGAAGAATTAGTTCAATCATTAAATGATGAAGCTCCTAAAGAAGACAAAGAAAAAGAAAAAGACAAAAAAGAAAAAGCCAAAAAACCACCCCATTATCTTGCGATTGAACAAGAAATGCAAGATTACTTTGGGACAGCTACGACAATTAATCAACGTGGTGAACGTGGTAAAATAGAAATTGAATTTTTATCTGAATCAGATTTAATTCGAATTTTAGATTTATTAAATATACATTTATAGGGAGTGGACAAGATGAATTGTAAAGAATTCGATAAACTCGATATTGTCGAAATGAAAAAACCACACGCTTGCCAAACAAACCGCTGGCAAATTATCCGTATGGGGATGGATATTCGTATACAATGTATGAATTGTAAGCATATTGTGACGATGACTCGGCGTGATTTTGAAAAGAAAATGAAAAAAGTACTAGAAAAAGCAGAATCTGCTGAATAAGTTTAAATAAAAGAAAGAGAGTGACTACATGGCATTAACAGCTGGTATTGTTGGCTTACCTAACGTTGGTAAATCAACACTTTTTAACGCAATTACAAAAGCAGGGGTTGAAGCAGCAAACTATCCGTTCGCGACGATTGACCCAAACGTTGGAGTGGTAGAAGTACCTGACAAACGTTTAACAGACATTACAGAAGTAGTAAAACCTAAGAAAACAATTCCAACAACTTTCGAATTTACAGATATCGCAGGGATTGTAAAGGGTGCAAGTAAAGGCGAAGGATTAGGAAACAAATTCTTAAGTAATATTCGCCAAGTGGACGCAATTTGTCACGTTGTTCGTTGTTTCGAAGACGAAAATATTACTCACGTTGACGGGAAAGTGGACCCACTTTCAGATATAGAGACAATCAACTTAGAGTTAATCTTAGCTGACTTGGAATCGATTGATAAGCGATTAATACGTGTCCAAAAATTAGCTAGAACTAAAGATAAAGATGCGTTAATCGAGATGGATATTTTAGAACGCTTGAAAGATGCACTTGAAAGTGATCAATTAGCGAACTCAGTTGAATTCACAAAAGAAGAAGAGCCGATTGTAAAAAGCTTATTCTTATTAACACGCAAGAAAATGTTATATGTAGCAAATATTGGTGAAGAAGAAGTAAGTGATCCAAGCTCAAATCCTCACTTACAAAAGGTCATTGAATTTGCTGCTACACAAGGAGCAGAAGTTGTTCCAGTATGTGCAAGTCTTGAAGAAGAAATTGCGATCTTAGATGACGAAGAAAAAACAGTGTTTTTAGAAGACTTTGGTTTAGAAGAATCAGGTTTAGACCGTTTAATTCAAAAAGCTTATACATTATTAGGCTTAGGAACATACTTTACAGCAGGTGAGCAAGAAGTACGCGCTTGGACATTCAAAAAAGGAATGAAAGCTCCTCAAGCAGCTGGAGTGATTCACTCGGACTTCGAACGTGGATTCATCCGTGCTGAAACTGTTTCTTACGACCATTTAATGGAAGCTGGAAGCATGGCTCGTTCGCGTGAATTAGGTTACTACCGTTCAGAAGGTAAAGAATATATTGTTAAAGACGGCGACATTATGCTATTTAGATTTAATGTCTAGATCGATCGGGGGAAATTATGTCAGAAGATAACAAAAAAGAATTCGAAGAGAAAGATGTAGAAGTGACAACTGATAAAGTAGCTGAAGAATCAATTGAGACGGCTAAAGAAACAGAAGTAGCAAGTGTTGAAGAATCTCAAGAAAGAAATGTTATTGCTGGGATTAAAGAAAGCCAGTTTGCAGAATTAACGAACAAAAATAAGCAATTTATGTTAAGTGTAGATAAAAAATTATCTGACCAATTACACTATGAAGTTCAAGAGCGAGTCTATGCTGAAATGGTGGATACGTTACTAGACGGGCAAATCAATAGCCAAACAGCACGTCAGATTTATGGAACGCCGACAGAAACTGCTAACTTAATTATAGAACAAGAATTCCCAAATCCAGAAAATGCACCAGTTGAAAAGTCACCTGATTGGCAAATTGCTTTAGACGGTGGGCTAATGCTAGGTTCATTATTCACATTCATCACAGGTATCTCAATGTTGAATGCGGATGCGGGGACAACTTCTGCTTTCATGGGCTTAACTACTTTAATTATTAACTATATTGTTGCAGGTGTTGCGATGTTAATTACTTCTAAAGTTATGCCAGATTTAGATGCACCTAAAGGTGAGCGTCGTTTATGGCGCTACTTCGGAGTGTCTATTGCCGCAATGTTTGGTTGGTTCTTAATCGTAAGTATCAGTGCCGTATTACTTCCATCAGCATTGAACCCAGTCTTTGAATCAATGACTTATATCATTATTGCCGCTGTAACCTTTGGTTTACGCTTCTTATTAAAGAGACAATTAAATATTCAAGGTGGCGTATTCTAACCACCTCAAATCAACCAACCAAGTTTAACTTGGTTGGTTTTTATGTGCGCCCGGCATGGGCGATAACTTGGTGGTGAAAGTCCACTACAGACTTGGCAGTAGGAACTGTTAGCTAAAGGCAAGGGTGTCCACCGTGAGGTGGAATCTGAAGGAAGCCGGAGGCA
>NZ_JBGQQY010000075.1:0-6212 GCF_045528545.1 Ruoffia sp. FAM 26254 | reverse complement strand
AGACACCTTTACCATATCAGAATGGGGTTCTTTTTTCATCACTTAACAGGTGAAAATGAAAAAGTAAATTTAAGCTGCCGTTAGGCAGTTGGCACATGTTTCAACGAAAAGTATGAATTGTTCAGGTAAATATTATGCTTAGTTATATTATTATTTCGCTTTCATATATTACTTTTCATTCTAATGACTGGGGAAAGTTGATAGGATCACTTAATTATTATCCAGATATTATTAATCAATACGAAATTGCTATAAATATTCCTTCGACATTAATGGTTAATTACACACCCCTGCAACTTTTTATAATGACTGTAATAATGATGATTTTAATATTCTTCTTTTCAGGATTAATGTTGATGCTATTCAATATAATTAGACCAGGACTTGGACTGGTATTATACTCTGTATTCATATTCTTATATCTGGCAATCAGACACTTTAATAAATTTTATGGCTTTTATATTTCTGTCTTTTCTTGGATTTCTTTGTCGAATATTTCGACATCAAAACTTGACGGATACCCTACTCTGAGCTTTGCCATAACAATTTTAGTTGCAGGAATAATAATAATGATTACTGCAATTTATTATATTGCTTATAACGACGGATTAAGGAGAAAACTAATTTTATGGAACAACTAATAGTTAAGAACGTGAGTCAAAAATTTAAAGATAAAGAATTGTTTTCAGATGTTAATTTAGAACTTTCCTCCGGACATATATATGGGTTAGTTGGGGATAATGGTAGCGGAAAAACAATTTTAATGAAATCGATTCTAGGTCTTATACCACTAAACACCGGTGAAATATGGATGGATTCCGATAGAATTGGAAAAGACATTGAATTCTCTTTAAACACAGGTTTCTTAATTGAGGTACCTTCTTTTATTCTTGATTATAACCAATATCAGAATTTAAAATTACTTGCAGATATAAATGGGAAGATTGAAAAACAAGGTATTCTTAATGCGATAGAATCTGTTGGCTTAGATCCAAATAATAAAGAGAAAGTTAGAAACTTTTCTTTAGGAATGAAGCAGAGGCTAGGTGTGGCACAAGCAATTATGGAAAATCCAGAATTACTGATTTTAGATGAGCCAATGAATAGTCTTGATAAAAGCGGCGTTATTTTAATTAGGGAACTTATTATGAGTTTAAAGCAAGAAGGTAGAATAATTTTAATAACATCACATAATTCAGAAGATATTGATTACTTATGTGATTATGTCTTTGAAATAAAAGAGGGAAGTATTCAACAATCATTTTAATCTACAATTATATTACGAGGATAAAGGATTCCATTTTGTATTGTATATAATCATTTAATAAAGATAATAAAAGAAGCCAGTACTGATGTGAACATAATCAGTACTGGCTTCTTATTAATACGCTTGATATTTAACAATTTCATCAAATAAGGGAATTAAATACTGCTCTCGAATACGATAATCAGGTAATATTCCTGGAGAGGCTATGACGTTATAATTTTTAGAAGTATCAATGATACCTTCTAAATCCAAGTGATCCGCTAATTCTTCTCCTGATAAATAATAACGACTTAATGGGAAAGGACCTTGAGTATCAGCGATTAAATCATCTAAGGTTTGAGCTGTATAATTTAAAAAATGAAAGTCAGCTGGAAAATTTTCCGTAATATATTCAGCCACTTTTGCTAAATCCACTGGTGTCTCTATCCAATCTTCATAATCAGAGCGGGTATCAAAAGACATCTCCTGAGTATTCAGTTGAATGATTTTATTATCTACAATTGTCACTGAGTTTTCATCAGCAAAGCTAAATACTTGATAGCCAGCCACTTTTCCTTGTGTACCAGGTTGAATCAATGCAATATTACTTGGGTGGATACCAACATTTATAAAATGTTGATGGCCACAAATCAAACTATTGATATCTGGAAATTGTTCCATAAGCTGATACGCTTCATCTTCTCGAGAAGGATAAGTCCAAAGGTCTCCGGTCGACGGATGATTCGTTAATCCGCCATGATAAGCAACAATAATAAGATCAGACTCTTGTTTAACTTGGGTGATTAAACTATTCAATTTGTTGATCGGTGGTTTAACCACCACATCTAATACTGACGAGTTTGTAGCTAATTGACTGCATGCACCAGTAAGAAGTCCTATGACAGCAATCTTTACACCGTTAATCGTCTTGGTTGTATAGGGTTTAAATATTAACTGACCTTGATTATCATATAAATTAGCGCATACATATTCAGCATCAAGTTTACTCACTTGCTTAAGCAGCCATTCTAAACCAAAATCTAAATCATGATTACCTGGAATCATAATATCATAACCTATCTCATTAGCTAATTCTACTAAAGGAGTATATTGACTTTGGCTGTAGCCATAAGTAGCTAAAGGACTACCAATAAGAAAGTCTCCATTATCGATGAGTAAGTTTGCTTTTAAATCTTCCCTAACTTGTTTAAGATTTGCTAAGCCTTCATCAACATATCCATGTACATCCGTTGTTGCGAGTATTGATACATTCTTCATTACTCCACCACTTTCTAACGTAATTTCTTTCGAATAGCTGTACTGAATAAGTCAATCAATACGACAACCATTATAATTCCAATTAATATAATACTAACACGTGCCCAATTACGTTGTTGTAGGGCGAATATAATTGGGGCTCCGATACCTCCGGCACCAACTAATCCAAGTGTCGTAGCACTCCGAACATTGATTTCAAAGTGGTTGAGAATATGAGAAGCTGCGATTGGTACGACTTGTGGCAGTCTTGCATATTGAAAGGACTGCATATTCGTCGAACCAGCAGCTACAACCGCTTCAACAGGAGTTTCGTCTACTCGGTCTAATTCTTCACTCACTAATTTACCAAGCATACCAATTAATTGAACACCTAAAGCCAACGCTCCAGCAAATGGACCTGGTCCAACTACTCTTACGAATAGGATAGCATAGATTAAAGCTGGAATTGAGCGGAGTAAATTCAATAATCCTCGACTCAACGTTGGAATTATTTGGAATCGCCCCCAAATAGACTTGGCACTCAGTAAGATAAATGGTAGAGATAGAACCGATCCTAAAATGGTTCCATAAAAAGCAATCACAACGGTTTCAAACATTAGATGGATTAAATCTTCGCTTGAGCCATCATATACATAGCTTATATCTGGTTGCAGTAAACTAATAAAGATATTCCAAACATGATTAAACTGTAAGTTAACAATATTTGAGTAGTCTAAACGTATGAATGAGTAAACGACCAGGAGAACAAGGATAATCAGTAGACTATAATTAATCAGTTTCTTTTTAGTCATTAGATAACCTCCCGTCGAATATATTCACTAATCCAATTTGTTGCTGACACTAAAACTAGAATAATAATGATGATTAAACTCACTCGACCAAACTGCATAAAGCTTAACGCAGTATTTAACATCACACCAATACCTCCAGCACCAACGTAACCCAAGACAACAGAAGCGCGTATATTCACTTCAAAGGCATACAAGGCGTATGCATAGACACTTTGTGATACTTGGGGCCAAATAGAGTTCACGGCGATTTGGAAACGCGTTGCACCAATAGATTCATCTGCTTCAATCGGTCCATCATCAATGGTTTCAATATTTGCAAAAATCAATTGTGACACCATCCCAAATGTAAACACCGCAATCGTTAAGACCCCAGTTAATTCACCTATACCAATAATCGCAACAAATAAAGCGGCTAAAAGTAAGTTGGGTACCGTCCGGATGAGACTAAAGAATGAACGGAAGATATAAGTAATAATATAGTTTCGTGTGACAATATAAGTGCCTAAAAAGGCTGCAGGAATAGCAAAGACAACGCCTAAGAATGTCCCTGAAACTGACATTAATATAGTCTCAATCATCGGTTCAACCAACTGATTAATGTAACTCCACTCAGGTTGTAAGAACCCCTGAAGAAAAATCGTTGCTTGTCGGTGATTCTCCATCACTTCAGTCCAATCAGCATCAATGACTGTTCCAGCACCTAAAAAGAGAATAATAATCAAGAATGTTAAGCCCATGTGTTTGAACAAATTATCATGAATGGTTTGTTTTAATTTCATGTTCGACCTCCATTCTATATGTTTGTTTCTTCTTGAATTTCTTGTTGAACGTCGCTTTCAATACGTGCCTCTATTGCTTCTTGACGAGCTTCTTTTTCAGTTTCAAAGATAGCTTTACCATAGATTTCACTAAGTTTAGCATCGGTAGCTTCTGAAGCAGGTCCATCAAAGACAATCTCGCCGTCTCGCATCCCAATAATACGTGAAGCATATTTACGAGCTAAGGGCACTGAGTGGATATTAATAATGATTGTGCGATTTGCTTCTTCGTTTAAGCGCTTGAAGTCATTCATGACTGTTTCAGACGTAACAGGATCTAAGGCAGATACAGGTTCATCTGCTAGAATTAGTTCAGCTTCTTGGACAATTGTTCTAGCGATGGATACACGTTGTTGTTGCCCTCCACTTAAGGAATCGCTACGAACTTTTAGTTTATCAGCTAACCCGACTTTTTCTAAAGCTTTCTCAGTTCGATCATAATCTTCTTTAGAGAAGAGACCAAGTAGAGTTTGCCAGTTATTGTAGTAGCCTAAACGACCTGAAATAACATTTTTTTGGACTGTGTTTTTTCTTACGAGGTTAAATTGTTGGAAAATCATGCCAATATTACGACGCATATGACGTAATTCTTTGGCATTAGCTTGTGTGATCGATTCCCCATTAATAGAGATGTCACCTTGAGTAATGTTGTTTAACCGGTTTAAACTCCGTAGTAAAGTGCTTTTACCTGCTCCGCTTAAACCAATAATACAAACAAATTCTCCGTTATCAATCGTCAGATTAATATCGTTTAAACCTACGACGCCATTGTCGAATACTTTTGATACATTTTTGAATTCTATCATTGAATACCTCCGTTATAGTAAGTCATTAAAAAAATAGCCACCTTTCAACGATAACATCACGCGTGAAAGGTAGCCATCATAAATGTAAGGTTAAAAATTATTGAGCAGCAATCTCAGTGTATTCTGAGATTTGGTCATATACTGACTCATCTACTTCTGTATAGCCTTCGTGACTCCATAATGACATAATTTCAAGTCCTTCTTCTGAATCTGCCATTGTTAAGAATGCTTCTTTGATTGCTTCGCGTAATTCTTCATCCATATCTGGTTGAACAGCGATAGCGTCATTAGGAATTTCACCGTCAGTTAAATAAAGAACTTTTAATTCTTCCATTAAGTCGTTATCTGGGAAAGCACCACCGAATACAACACGCGCACCTTCGAATACGAATGCTGCATCTTGTTGACCGTTTAATACGGCTGTAATTTCACTTGGAATGTCATTAACTGTTGTTAAAGTCACATCACTTGTTACATCAATACCAGCTTCAATCATCTCTGCTACAGGATAGATATAACCTGATGCTGAATTAGGGCTTAATGTTGCGATCTTTTTACCAACTAAGTCAGTTAATTCTTCCATGTCACTATCAGCACGAACTAAAATTTCACCTTGGAATGAGCCAGTCGTCTCACCTTCAACTGGTAAACCTGTTTCATCATCGAAGGCCCCTAATACAGATGTTAAGATTGCTTCAGCCGAGCCTAAGTCACGCGCTTGAACATAAGCAGCAGGTGGCATAATACCTAAGTCTACTTGACCCGATGCCATCGCTTGAACAATCGTCGTATAATCAGTTGCTAAGGTAACATTCACTTCACGACCTAATTGCTCTGATAAGAAATCAGCAAGAGGTTGTGCACGAGCTTCCATTGAACCATCGTTATTTGTCGGAACAAATTGTACTTCTAAAGCTTCTTCTTGAGCAACAGCAGCTTGGTTAGGTTGGACGGCACCAACTAAGCCACCTAATACTAAACTACTTAACAAAAGCGTTTTGATTTTCTTAAACATTGTATGAATCTCTCCCATTCTATTAATCTATATTGATTATACGTTATAATTGTAAAGATTGTGTAAATTATATATATTATTTTGGTAAAGAGAGCAAAATTGTTCGCAATTTTACTATCAAAGATATAAAAGTTGAGAGTGTAAAATATCTTGTGTAAATAGAAAAAAGGAAGCCCCTTCTGTAGAATAGAGTTACCACACTACATTCACAGAAAAGAGGACTTCCCTATGAACAATCTTACTACAGATATCTTACAG
>NZ_JBGQQY010000074.1:0-6402 GCF_045528545.1 Ruoffia sp. FAM 26254 | reverse complement strand
ATGAGACTAAAAAGTTTTTCTTTAGCTTAGAAAATCGATTAAAATATTTTAATTTCGATAAAGTGATCCAAAATTGAAAAATAACGACTAGAATAACTCAATATTTAAAAGTATGAATTATTCAGGATTAAGTAGATATGTTAAGTTTAGGAATAGACCTGAATTAGATTTTAGAAAATCTAGTTTAGGTCTTTTTTGTAAAAATTAAAAAAGAATGGAGAATTATTATGAAACTTAGAAAAATCGGATTAACATTATTATCGGGATTATTACTTTCAACTACAGCTCTTGCACCTTCAGTGGCTTTTGCTCAAGATAGTATCATTATTGGTGGGAATTTAGAATTAACTGGGAATGCTGCTGCTTATGGTTCACCTGCGGCTGATGCAATTAATTTATTTATTCAACAAATTAATGATAATGGGGGTATCCTAGATGGTCGTATGTTAGAGGCAGAAATTATTGATAACCGCTCAGATTTAACAGAATCAGCATCAATCGCGACTCGTTTAGCTGGTAGTGAAGCCGTAGGAATTATTGGACCTACAGCAACAGGTGTAGCAAAAGCAGCTATTCCAATTACTAATGAAGCGGGTATCGCAAACATCTTCGCAGCGACTACAGGTGACGGATTAACATTAGCAGATGATGGATCATTATTGGAGTATATCTTCCGAGTGTGTTTCGAAGACTCATATCAAGGGTTAGCTGCGGGGGCTTATACAGCGAATGAATTAAATTTATCAAAAGCGGTTATCTTAACAGATCAAGCTTTAGACTACTCACTGGCCTTAGCTGATTCTTTCACTGAAACATTCACAGAAAATGGTGGAGAAATCTTAGAAACACAATCATATCAGTCAGGAGATACTGATTTCAAGGCTTTACTCACTTCGTTATTAGGTAAAGATTTCGATGTGTTATACATTCCAGGTTACTATACTGAAACAGGGTTAATTATTAAACAAGCAAGAGAGATGGGGATTACTCAACCAATTATCGGTGGAGATGGCTACCATAGTGATACATTAGTAGATTTAGCAGGGGCTAGTAATGCTACAGATGTATACTTTACAACTCACTTCTCTGAAGAAAGTGATAATCCAAAAGTTCAGGAATTTTTAGCTGATTTTGAGGAAATGTATGGCCGTTCAGCAGACACATTCTCAGCCTTAGGATATGATGCGATTGGTTTGCTTATTGATGCCATTGAAAGAGCGGGATCAACGGATAGAGATGCAATTCGTCAAGCTTTAGAAGAAACTGAAAACTTTGAAGGAATTACAGGAACATTCTCAATGGATGAAAACCATAATCCAACCAAATCTGCTTTAATGTTACGTCTAGAAAATGGAGAAATTGCGGAAGGATTTGAAGCTTCAGCAGGTGAATAAAAACTATAATTGAACAAACTGATAAAAAAATAGGAAGATTGACATTAATATGTCAGCCTTCCTATTATTTTATAGATTGAAATAATTTGCTAAGAAGTGGGCTAGCCCATCTTCATCGTTGGTAAATTCAGTGTGAGTGTCTGCAACACCCTTGATTTCGTCAGTAGCATTCTTCATCGCCACACCTAAACCAGCGTATTGAATCATTTCTAAGTCGTTATTCTCGTCTCCAAAAGCTAAGATATTCTCATTTGGAATGTGATAGAACTTGCTAACTTTATCCACAGCAACAGATTTGTTGATTCCTTGGCGAACGACTTCTAGAATCGGCAAGACGCCACCCCAAGTACGTACAGACACATCGTCACCGTAGCGAGCCATAATTCGATTTTCAATCGTTTTTTGCTTTTCAACGTCACATAGAATAGTTAATGCCGTTGGATTCTGAGTTAAGTTTGCGCGACTTAATTGACTAATTTCGGCTAAATCTTTAGGGAAGAAAGGACTATCCGGCAAATTCATTGATGAAGAAAATAGTCTATCCTTACCTTCAGCAATTAATAAATTGATATCTAAATTATCTTGATTCGCAAATAATTCAAAAGCGATTTCCTTATCCAATTCCTCATGATAGGCAGGTAAGAAGTGTGGCTTTCTTGGATGATGACAATAAGCACCATTAAAGTTTACCATTGGCGAATTGATATTCATTTCATTGTAAATATTGATACTATTTCTATATGGGCGCCCAGTAACAATCATGACGATATGTCCGAGCTCATCAAGCTTTCTTAAAATTTCAATTGTAAATCGAGAAAGTTTTGATTGATTATTTAAAGTTGTGCCATCTAAATCAATGGCAATAAGATGTTGATTCATATAAGAAACTCCTTTCATATATAGTTGATTATACTTAATTATTTTCAATCATACAAATGAATGTTTAAATTGTTTTTTCTTGTCATATTTCTGTACAATATGAGATATAAATAAATATAAATTATGGAGGAATTTTATGCGTCATATTACTAAGTCTTATTATATAAATGAAATACCCGTTATTGAAATTATCGATGCGAATTTAGAAGATAAAGTTGCACCATTAGCTATTTTTTATCATGGATTTACCGGTAGCAAGGACTCGAGTATGACCTTTGGTAATGAAATCGCTAAACGCGGTTTCCGAGTTATTATGCCAGATGCCCAACATCACGGTGAAAGACGTAAGTATGGAGTGGATTTGAATGTGAATGGTATCTTATTTTTTGAAGCTTTGATGAGTAACGTCAAAGAATTTCCAGAGATAGTTCACTATTATCGTTCGAAAGAATTAATCAAAGACGACTTTATAGCGGTAGCAGGTATGTCCATGGGTGGTATGACGACTTCATTAATATTCAAAGCAAATAAAGAAGTCAATGTTTCTGTAGTGTTAATGGGATCGCCTCAACAAATCAAATTTAACGATTGGATTGTTAATCAATATGTGAGTCATGGTGGTGAAGTGGATCAATTAGCTCCAAATGCTAAAACAATCTATGAATATATGACCGAATACTTCAAGAAGTATGATTTGGGACTGGATCCAAAAGCTATTAATCATAGACCCCTATTATTCTGGCATTCTAAACAGGATCCAGTTGTCCCATACATCTACGCAGAAGAATTTGTGGAAGCTGCAACAAAAATCCCAGAAGGTAAATATGTTTACTTAAAATTAGACGAACACGGTGCCCATAAAGTACCTTTCATCGAAATGGCAAGGATGGCTGAATTTATTTCTGCTGCTTATAATGAAGAGGTTGAAAATGTTTATGAAGTAGCCGAAGAAAATTTCAATAAACTGTGGGGATAATCACTAAAGAAATTAAATATATCCCAATTTAAGTAAAACGCTTTAATTATTAATTGGAGCGTTTTATTTTACGTGATATTATAAATACATCAGATGATTGGGAGGATTAGCATAAATGAATCTTAAAACAAAAAGTAAACAAATTATTGAAGTCGATGGACTAAAATTTAAAGACTTAAATAACAACGGGGTACTGGATCCATATGAGGACTGAAGATTATCAAGTCGAGAGAGAGCTAAAAACCTTGTTCCATTAATGAATATCGATGAAAAGTTGGTATGTTAATGATTAATAAATTAGGTATGGGGAAAGCGAAAAAAGAAGGCAAAATACAGAAATCTTAGATGAAGTATTTAAAAAAAGCTGATGAAACATCTATGAAGTTACTAGATAAATATCCAACGACTGAAACGATTGAAAAAATACACATGCATCATTTTAACTTAAGAGATAAAAGGTGAAGGCTATAAAACCATTGATTTTTTTGAAAATAAAGTAAAAATGAATGGTTTGGATTCAGATATTCGTAAAGGATACATGTATATGGCTGACGTTGTGACAGATCCAGAATAGCAACGTACTGATGGAACATTTGGAGAAGAACCAGAATTGATTAGTGAAATTATTGCTCGCTTGATTAAAGGATTTCAGGGAGAGGAACTTAATGAAGACTCAATTGCACTAACAATCAAACACTTCCCAGGTGGTGGAGCAAGAGAGAATGGATTTGATCCGCATTATAAAGAAGGAAAAGGGAACGCATACCGTACAGAATGTAGTTTAGAAAATTATCATTTACATCTATTCATCGAAGTTGCGAAACATAATCCAAGTTCAATGATGCCTTATTATTCAGCACCAAGTAGTGAGAAAAGTTGTTTCCAAAGTTTTGATGGGGAAGCAATGCCATTTAAAGAAGTTGGAATGACATTTAACCATTACATTTTAAATCATTTATTGCGTGATAAATTAGGATTCACTGGATACAGTAACTCAGATCCAGGAATTATAGGTAAAACTGGTTGGGGTGTTGAAGACTTAACAGTTCTTGGTCGCTTTGCTAAAGCAATTAATGCTGGAACAGATTTAATCATTGGAACAAACCAAGTTAAAGACTTGAAAAAGCTATTTCAACTAACTTAATTTCACCACAAAGAATTGATCAAGCAAATGTGAATGTTTTGAGTGAGATGTTTGATTTAGACTTATTCGACAACAAAAATTATTTTGGAGACCAACCTGTCATGGATGAAGCAACTAAGAGAGAAGCTGAAGAAGCAGCATATCAAGCGCACTTGAAATCAGTGATATTATTAAAAAATAATAATGTATTACCAGTTAGAGGACAAAAACTATTCGTTAAAGCGTTTGGTAGAGGTGAAGAAGAAACTGAAAAATACCAAGAACTTCTATTAAAAAATGTGAAGGCATTAAATATCGAAATTATTGATGATTATAAAGAAGCTGACATTGCAGCGTTATTCCTATACCCATTAAGTGGTTCATACTTTGATGCGACACCTGGTTTATTAGAATTAGAAATCTGTGAAGATAAGACGAATATTGCACTGAATGGCGACACTTATAAAAAAACAACTTTAAGTAATTTCTATGAATTAAATAAAATCGTAGGCTACATGAACGAAAACGGCAAAAAGTTGTGACATCAGTGAATATGATCTTGCCTTGGATTTTAGAGAATATTGAGAAGAAATCAGAAGCCTTACTTGTTGGTTATGATACATTCCCTGGAGCAGTGCTTGAAGTGATCCTCGGTCAATTCTCTCCAATTGGGAAACTACCTTTAACATTACCTAAGAATAGTAAAGTTATTGGAGTGGATGAATACGGCGTTTCAATTTCACTTAACGACGTACCAGGTTACGATAAAGATAAGTATATGCGTGAAGGAATGACTTATGCTTACGTTGATCAAGCAGGGAATGAATACCGAAGCGGCTTTGGTTTAAATTAATAGCATTTAATTTTTTCCATAGAAAGTGCTTATCTTTTACTTAATACGTTAAAACGTTATAATGTAAATGAACTTAAAGATGAGATATGGGGTGAGTAGGTGGAGCCAATGTTTTGGAAACGAACGGAAGATTATTACTATTTAAAATTAGAAACTCATTATTTAGATATACCTTACTATAATCAGAAAAGACGCATCCGTGTGTTATTACCGAAAGATTATAAAAAAGATGTTGATGATGCTTACCCTGTATTGTATATGCATGACGGACAAAATGTATTTTACAGTAAAGAGGCATTTGTGGGTCATTCTTGGAAAGTTATTCCCACAATAAAAAATAATTTAGATTTACCTAGAATGATTATTGTTGCCGTAGATAATGCTAGTGAAAATCGATTAAATGAATATTCGCCATGGCCAACGGATCAAACGAAGACTGAAGAATTTCAGGATGTCGGTGGAGATGGGGCATTACATGCTGACTGGTTTGTTAACGAATTAAAACCCTTTATTGATGATAACTATCGAACACTTCCTGATAGAAAGAATACGTTACTAGCTGGTAGTTCAATGGGGGGCATTATGGCAGCCTATATGGGGAGTAAGTATCCAGAAGTTTTCGGAGTTCTTGGTGTATTCTCCTTAGCGTCATGGTTTAATGAGAAAGAATTTTTATCTTTCATCAATAAGCATCCTTTAAACCCAAATACGAAAGTATATATACAAGTAGGAACAAGCGAAGGTGATGATACGGATGCTAATTTTATCGGAGGAAAGATGAATCAGAAATATATTGATTGTAATCTTCGATATTATAATGATTTGCTGAAAATGAATCATCCCATCGATAATATTTGGTTACGAATTATGGCAGACGAAGAGCACCATGAACTTTATTGGGCACGACATTTTCCAGAATTCCTAAGATATGGCTTTGATATTATTAAAGGTGATAATTAATCTTATTTTTCTTTTAAAAAGACTGGATTATCTAAATACTTGCGTTATAATGTAAATCTCTTAGATATTTTAATAAAGGAGTTTTTATAATTTTTGATTTGTCAAATTAAGCTAGACAAAACTGCTTCATCTAAGTAACTCAAAAATACTTCCAACGGTGTTCGGTAGTGTAAGGATTTCCGTGGAATCGTGTTCCGTTTGTGTGCAATCGATGACA
>NZ_JBGQQY010000073.1:0-6806 GCF_045528545.1 Ruoffia sp. FAM 26254 | reverse complement strand
AGTCTGTAAGATATCTGTAGTAAGATTGTTCATAGGGAAGTCCTCTTTTCTGTGAATGTAGTGTGGTAACTCTATTCTACAGAAGGGGCTTCCTTTTTTCTATTTACACAAGATATTTTACACTCTCATAATCTAAACTCATTACAATTAAATAGCTTATTATTAGACGCAGCATTATTACTCAGGTTCTATGTGGTGTGCTAATTAAGCATGTCCCGCAATGGACATTATATTTACAAAATAATTACATAAGTTGAATGACAATTAAGGGCTTAGAGGTACAAGGGGCTAAAAAGTATGAAAAATAAATATCTATTATCATTTGTTATATTTTTATTGATTATTTCTATTAGTTCTATTCAAGTTTCAGCTGATGGATTGGGCGAACTTGTTAAGTTAACCGATGAACAGCAAGAGATATTTTCTTTACTTCGCTTAAGACAAACTAATTTCTATTCAATCGATTATGAAAACTCAAATTCATCATATATTATACGATGGGAAAAATTACAAAATGATGGAAATTGGCAGGCGATGGAATTAATAAATGAAAAACATGATGGCGGTAATTTACAGGTGGCGATCAATCTTGAGGATTTTATTCGTATAGGTATTCGATCAGAGGATGGCACATTAAATACTTATGAATTTCTTTCTTCAAGTTTGCCTAATCGTATTGAGAGAGAGAATAGCAGAGAATCTTTATTAGGCGATTGGAAAGATACTATTGAGATAGAAGCTAATAATCGAGAGCCATTAACAATCCTTATTTTAGCAGACTCTAATCATATGTACTCTTTAAATTACGAAGAAATCAATTCTGATTATGAGAACCCAGAGTTCGATGTGGAAGGCGTAAAGGATGTATTTGCGCTGACAATTGAATTTGTAGAGACAGAGTAATAATTTTCCTTGTGAAGAAGCCAACCGAACAGTTGGCGGAATAAGTATAGTATAATAACCTTCATTCTTAGGAAATATGTTAAGGATGGAGGATTTTTTGTTATAATTAATGAGTGAGTATTATGTAACGAGGTGATAAAGATGGCAGAACTGATAAAATGCAAACCAAGTGATGTTGAACAATTACGCGATATTAGTATTGAAACGTTTGTTGATACATTCAAAGACCAAAATACCGAAGAGAATTTAAATGAATATTTAGAACGGGCCTACTCTATTGAGCAACTAACGTCTGAAATCAACCAGGTTGGTACAGATTTTTATTTTCTGAAGGATTCAGACTTGGTCGTTGGCTACTTAAAGCTGAATATTGATGATGCGCAATCAGAGAAAGATAATCCGCTAGCATTAGAGGTAGAACGAATTTATGTACTACCACAGCATAAGCGTAAAGGCTATGGAAGAGAACTGTTGGAATTCGCTCATGCTCGAGCAAAAGAACTTAACCGAACTGGTATTTGGTTAGGGGTCTGGGAGCATAATTATAATGCCTTAGCTTTCTATAAGAAGATGGGCTTCCAACGAGTTAGTGAGCATACTTTCATTATGGGAGACGATGCGCAAGTGGATTATATTATGCTAAAAGAGTTATAGAAGGCACTCTCATTATTAGATTGGATTCTAATGATGAGAGTGTTTTTAATTTTATAAAATTAAAATATTCTCCTTTGTATTGATTTAACAAGGGCATAAGGCAATTTTGTTTCAACCTAAATTAGTTAATTAAAAATAAATGAGATAAAAAGGTTGTTTTCTAATTAATCATCATTTATACTAGTTACAAATAAAGCGAAGGAGCCTACTCATGAATAATCTAAACTCATTACAATTAAATAGCTTATTATTAGACGCAGCATTATTACTCAGGTTCTATGTGGTGTGCTAATTAAGCATGTAGCCGCATAGGACGAAAATCTTATGCGGGAATATTAAGTTTAGATAACATGGGACGCTGTGTTGTATCTTTGAACCTGCTAAGATTTTCGTCATTCTTAGCAGGTTTTTTGTTTTTATAAATTTTAGGAGGATACAACATATGAAACATATTAAAAAAATTATTGTGATGATGATTGTCGCAGTAATTGGATTTCAAGTTTACAATCAATTTACCTCAAATGTTACAGGAGAAGCCCAGGAAGATAAAGTTTTGAACTTATCCGTTGCTTCAGATCCAGTTATGGATCCAGCTTTTGTAACAGATTCTTATTCCATGCCAATGATTAAGAACATTTTGGAAGGTTTGACTCGTCCAACGAATGACGGTGAGATCGTACCGGCAATGGCAGAATCATGGGATGTGAGTGAAGACGGTAAGACGTATACATTCCATCTTCGTGAAGGGATTCAGTGGACTAATGGGGATCCGGTAACGGCGAACGACTTTGAATATGCATGGAAACGAATCATTAACCCTGAGACGGCAGCAGCGAATGCGTCTAAGATGTTCATTATCGAAGGGGCAGAAGCTTACTTTATGGGTGAAGGGTCCGAAGAAGATGTGAAGGTCAATGCCGTGGATGAGGAGACATTTGAAGTGACATTGACTGAACCTGCACCATACTTTATTGAATTAACGGCGCGTCAAACAACGATGATGCCGGTACATCAAGCGACCGTTGAAGAAAACCCTTCTTGGGCAACGGAAGCTGGTGAGCAGTTTGTATCGAATGGGCCATTTAACTTTGTTGAGTGGAATCATAACGGGGACTATACGCTAAAGAAGAACGAAGGCTATTGGGATGTTGATAATGTTGATTTAGATGGGGTTTATGTACGTATTATTGAAGATTCAATGACAGCGAACATGAGTTTTGAAAGTGGTGAATTGGACTTTATTGGTATTCCGTTCAATACCATTCCTGCTGATGCGATTGATAGTTATCGTGCGAATGGTGACTTGGATGTGACTGAGATCGGTGCAACCTATATGTACAAGATGAATACAACGGATGAGATTATGTCGAATGTCAATATTCGTCGTGCCTTGTCACTAGCGATTAACCGTCAAGAATTGATTGATAATGTCGTAAAAGGAGAGCAAACGCCAGCTAAAGGTGGCATTGCACCAACTGTTGCTGGCTTTGAAGAAGACCGTGGATACTTTGAAGATGCAGATTATGATATAGCGCGTGACTACTTAGCTCAAGGTATGGAAGAGTTGGGTTATGATGATACGGCCGCTATGCCCATTGTTATTCAAACGAACGATAATGATTCACATTTGGCAGTAGCGCAATTTATACAAAGTGAGTGGGAACGTGAACTAGGTGTTCAAGCAACGATTGAAACAGCTGAGATTAATGTTCATTTTGAAAGTATGAATCAATTGAATTACCAAATCGGACGCATCGGACCAACCGTTGACTTTAACTCAGCTTATGCTTTTCTAGAACATTACTATTCAGCAGATACAGGCCAGAACAGAACGGGTTGGGAGAATGCCGAGTATCAAGAAATTCTCGATAAAGTATTGTTTGAAGAAGATGAAGCTGTGCAACATGAGATGTATATAGAAGCAGAACGCATTCTAATGGATGAGATGCCATTTATTCCAATCTACTACTACAGTAACCCGCAAGTTAAGAGTGAGCGTATGAATAACTTGTTCGTAGATGGTATGGTTGATGTACAATTGAAGGAAGTTACAATAACTGAATAGTCAAGACATATAGAAAGGTGAGTAATAATTATGACAGTAGATTATAAAGCAATCGCAAAAGATTACGCAGACAAATATATGGAGGACTTATTTACGTACTTGCGCTATGAGACCGTCTCAGCGCAAGGTCGTGAAATTCCTGAGACTGCCAATTTTGTTAGAGATACTATTATTGAAGCTGGTGGTGAGAGTGAAATTCTAGGAGATCTAGGGGGGCATCCTGTCGTTTACGGCTATTTCAAAGCCGGCGCTAATGGCAATAGTGACAAGACATTACTATTCTACAACCATTACGACGTTCAACCAGAAGATCCAATTGATGAATGGAAGACAAATCCTTTTGAACCAACGGTTGTTGATGGCAAAATTGTTGCTCGTGGTGTGTCTGACAATAAGGCGAACTTTATGTCGCGGATTGTCGCGGTTAAGGCCATTCAAGATACTGAAGGCGGCTTACCTTGTAATGTAAAGTTCTTTGTTGAAGGTGAGGAAGAGATTGGAAGTCCTAATATTGACAAGTATTTAGAGAATTATGCAGATAAGTTCAGCGCAGATGCCTGTATTTGGGAATCGGGCAGTAAAGATAGCGAAGAGCGAATGGTAATTAGTGCGGGGGTTAAAGGGATTGCCTACTTCGAAGCATCCGTTGTCAGTGCGGATATTGATATTCACTCTTCACAAGCTGCGGTGATTGATAATGGGGCTTGGCGTTTAGTCCATGCTTTAGCAACTTTGCGTGATGCGGATAATAATATTACGGTTGATGGATTCAAAGAAATGCGCACAGAACCAACCGACGTTGAGAAGGCGAGTGTTGCAGCATTTCCTTATAATGAAGCCGCAACGATAGATACTTATGGATTAAAGCAGCCTTTAATTACGGATGGCTTAGATTATTCTGCCCAAGAGGCATTAATTCTTTATCCAACGATGACAATTAGTGGCTTGTTATCAGGTTATACGGGTCAAGGGACGAAGACGGTCCTACCACGTAAAGCGATGGCGAAAATTGATGTGCGACTTGTTCCAGGCTATGAACCTAAAACGGTTTATGATGTGTTGCGCAAGCACTTTGATAATCATGGCTTTAAAGATGTTGACTTGGAGTTATTAACTGGAGTGAAGCCATTTAGAACGGATATATCCGATCCATTCACAGAACAAGTGATAAACTCTGCCAAAGAAGTTTACGGAGAAGAGAATGTCATCTTAGAATTAAATTCTGCAGGAACAGGGCCGATGTATGGGTTCGGAAAATACCTAAATGTACCTATCTTAGGTGCTGGAACAGGTTGGGTCGAGTCTGGCGCACATGCACCAAATGAGAATATTCGGGTTGAAGATTACTATCAAGGTGTAGAGCATATTATTCAGTTGTTACATACATTTGGTGGGGAATAATATGGGGGACTTGGATTCGCCAGCTTGTTTGCTTGAACTGGTGAATCCAAGCCAACTTCGCTAGCTCACACTCTTGAACTGGCGAATCCAGACCAACTTCGCTAGCTTACACTCTTGAACTGGCGAATCCAGACCAACTTCGGTAGCTCACACTTCTGAACTGGTGAATCCACATACCACCACCCCCAAAAACACGAAGTCCTCCATAACTTCGTGTTTTTTCGTGTCCCCACTCGCCTACACCTGCCCGCCTCCTTCTTGAGTCCAATGTGTACACATTAAGATTTGTGGTATTATTTGTATAAGAAACTCAGAACAAGTTAACACTGGCAAAGTTTATCAAATGCCGATTTATATAGAAAGAGGTGGAGACAATTGAAGGTTATGATTATTGAGGATGATTTAATAATTGCGCGCGAGTTGGGCAAGGTTTTAGAACGCTGGCAATTCGAGGTGGATATTGTTGAGAATTTTGAACATATAATAGAAGCTTTTAGAAAAAGTCAACCTCACTTAATCCTCCTAGACGTGAATCTACCATATTATAACGGCTATTATTGGTGTGGCGAAATACGTAAAGAATCAGACGTGCCAATTATTTTCATCTCGTCTGTATCAGATCGCATGGATATGATTATGGCAATGCAGATGGGCGCCGACGATTACATTCCCAAACCCATCGACACCCAATTTACCGTCAGCAAAATTCAAGCACTCTTACGTCGCACCTATGATTTCTCTGTCCAGTCCGATGCTTTCGAATACGAAGGTGCCATTCTAGATGTGGCTAAATCACGCATCACCTACAAGAACGCCGAGGCAAGCTTAACCTTTACAGAATTACAAATACTGACAGCTTTATTCCAGCACAAGGGCGAGTATGTAAGCCGGGAAGCAATTCTAGATTACTGCTGGCAGAATAATCAATTCATCGATGACAACACTTTAGCAGTAAACATGACCCGTATCCGGAAGAAACTGCGAGCCATCCAATTAGATTCGTTCATTGAGACCAAGAAAAATTACGGCTACCGATTAAATGCAGAAGGTGAGTCCTTATGATGGGACGCTTTCTTAATCAGAATTGGGGCCTGCTATCAGTGTTTATATTACTGCATCTTGTCATTTGGTTTGTATTTCTACTCTTCTCGCTCCCCATGGATGTATTTTGGGTATTATTTTGGAATTTAACAATTATCATGTCAGTATTTTTAGGCTATCAAATCCTCTCATTTAGAGAAGAGGTGCGCCTCGAAACTAAGGTAGAGCAACTTCAAGAGGAACTCATTGACCTGCAAGACGCCAGTGTTATGAGACAAAACGAATTAGAAGAATACTTTATTATGTGGGTGCACCAGATGAAGACGCCGATTACAGCCAGCCAACTAATACTTAAAAATCCTGACGACGCAACCATACGCAATTTAAGACAGGAAATGGTCTCCATTGAAAATTATACAAATATGGCGTTAAATTATTTAAAACTCTCGAACCCCGCGACAGACATGGTTTTCTCAGAACGAAAACTGGATGATATTATCACCCCACTCATTAGAAAATACAGTCTGCAATTCATTCAACATGGGATTCGACTGCATTACCAACCAATTGAAGCTGAGGTCGTCACTGAAGCGAATTTAACGAGTCTAATGATTGCCTGAACAATTCATACTTTTCGTTGAAACATGTGCCAACTGCCTAACGGCAGCTTAAATTTACTTTTTCATTTTCACCTGTTAAGTGATGAAAAAAGAACCCCATTCTGATATGGTAAAGGTGTCTA
>NZ_JBGQQY010000072.1:0-8165 GCF_045528545.1 Ruoffia sp. FAM 26254 | reverse complement strand
GTAGCAAGAAGGATACACCTGTTCCCATGCCGAACACAGCAGTTAAGCTTCTTAGCGCCGATGGTAGTTGGACCTTTGGTCCTGTGAGAGTAGGTCGTTGCCATGCATTGTTTATATTTGGAGGATTAGCTCAGCTGGGAGAGCGTCTGCCTTACAAGCAGGATGTCGGCGGTTCGATCCCGTCATCCTCCATGTCTCAAGAGTCGTTAGCTCAGTTGGTAGAGCATCTGACTTTTAATCAGAGGGTCACAGGTTCGATCCCTGTACGACTCATTCTCTTATAAAGAGACAAACGCGGGTGTGGCGGAATTGGCAGACGCACTAGATTTAGGATCTAGCGCCTTCGGGCGTGGGGGTTCAAGTCCCTTCACCCGCATTTAACTTAATAAGCCGGCTTAGCTCAGTTGGTAGAGCATCTGATTTGTAATCAGAGGGTCGAGGGTTCAACTCCTTTAGCCGGCATCAACGCGGAAATAGCTCAGTGGTAGAGCACCACCTTGCCAAGGTGGGGGTCGCGGGTTCGAACCCCGTTTTCCGCTTTGCCAAGAGAAGTAAATTCGGCATATTGCCGGGGTGGCGGAACTGGCAGACGCACAGGACTTAAAATCCTGCGGTGGGTGACTACCGTGCCGGTTCGATTCCGGCCCTCGGCATAACACTTAGTTATGTGTTAAAATAATAAAAAAGAGCACCCTTAGCTCAATTGGATAGAGTACCTGACTACGAATCAGGCGGTTGTAGGTTCGACTCCTACAGGGTGCGTTTCATTTCGGGAAGTAGCTCAGCTTGGTAGAGCACTTGGTTTGGGACCAAGGGGTCGCAGGTTCGAATCCTGTCTTCCCGATTGATATTATGGGGGATTAGCTCAGCTGGGAGAGCGCCTGCCTTGCACGCAGGAGGTCAGCGGTTCGATCCCGCTATTCTCCATTAATATTTTATAAAGGCGGTGTAGCTCAGCTGGCTAGAGCGTCCGGTTCATACCCGGGAGGTCATGGGTTCGATCCCCTTCGCCGCTATATAGGACCTTTAGCTCAGTTGGTTAGAGCAGACGGCTCATAACCGTCCGGTCGTAGGTTCGAGTCCTACAAGGTCCATTGAAGACCGTTAAAAAATTAATAATTAAATTTATGGAGGATTACCCAAGTCCGGCTGAAGGGAACGGTCTTGAAAACCGTCAGGCGTGTAAAAGCGCGCAAGGGTTCGAATCCCTTATCCTCCTTTTAAAATTATCGCGGGGTGGAGAAGCTGGCATCTCGTCGGGCTCATAACCCGAAGGTCGTAGGTTCGAATCCTACCCCCGCAATTTTAACTTAATACTAAACTTAACTATTTATTTAATTATGCGGGTGTAGTTTAGTGGTAAAACTACAGCCTTCCAAGCTGTTGTCGCGAGTTCGATTCTCGTCACCCGCTTTTAATTTCATACGGGCCTGTAGCTCAGTTGGTTAGAGCGCACCCCTGATAAGGGTGAGGTCGGTGGTTCGAATCCACTCAGGCCCATTAGTGATATTAAAACTATAAAATTTTGGATTTGGGGAAGTACTCAAGTGGCTGAAGAGGCGCCCCTGCTAAGGGTGTAGGTCGGTTTTGCCGGCGCGAGGGTTCAAATCCCTCCTTCTCCGTAAGTTTTATATTCGTATTATTGCTAAAAATTAATATTTATATTGTGTTGGTCCGTTGGTCAAGCGGTTAAGACACCGCCCTTTCACGGCGGTAACACGGGTTCGAGTCCCGTACGGATCATTAATTTTACTTTCATAACGGAGGATTACCCAAGTCCGGCTGAAGGGAACGGTCTTGAAAACCGTCAGGCGTGTAAAAGCGCGCAAGGGTTCGAATCCCTTATCCTCCTTATTGATTTTAAAATTAAAATACATTGGTCCGGTGGTGTAGGGGTTAACATGCCTGCCTGTCACGCAGGAGATCGCGGGTTCAAATCCCGTCCGGACCGTTATATTATGCGGGTGTAGTTTAGTGGTAAAACTACAGCCTTCCAAGCTGTTGTCGCGAGTTCGATTCTCGTCACCCGCTTAATTATTCAAAGAACGCTTAGCGTTCTTTTTTTGTTTACTTGGTATTTATGATAGGCTCTTTGTCAAATAGGGTTGATGACTCATTTTAATCAAGATCAAGCAGCATAAGTTGTTGCTTGATCTTTTTTATTTGTCTGAGAGACATATAATCGCGTCATGAGTAAACTACGGTCTCTAAAATGGCTGTAATTTCGATAGCCGTAGGCGGTTTGTTTCAACACTTTAATTTTATTATTAATGCCTTCGATCTGGCTATTCGTGATACTTGGATATGTGAACGTGTTTTGAATGTATGTGTCGATAGTAATATTTTGGTCTTAAAATGGAAAGTTCTTTTGGATATAATGGTTCATGAGTAGATATTCTCCTTATTTTTTGGTTGGGACTTTAAATATAACGAATATCTGCGTCTTTTAGAAGACACAAAGATAGGGTTGATGACAATTTTAATTTATGTTATCAATCCTATTTATTGTTGAAAACTATATTTTTTAGAAAATTAATAAGTAAAATCCTAAAAGCAATTTTATATAACAATATGTAATACTATCAATTTACTGACGTAGTATTTTTTATAATTATTCAACAATATTTCTTGATACTTCAACGATATTTTATATAATTGTAGTTAATATAATCCTTTATTATTTTTGAATTGTTGTTATTTTTATAGTATAAATGGAGCAACATGATTAACAATATCATTTCTTATAATTTTTGGAAGCGGTATTATTGCTTAAAATCATTTAATTTGCTATATTAATAGTATAAACAAATTAAATGGAGGTAACGATATGTCTGATACATGGAAAAACTTAGAAGGTCAAAAAGACGAAATTGTTGGAAAAGTTAAAGAAGTGTTTGGGAAAGCAACTGACGATGCCGAAACTCAAGCAAAAGGGATCGCTCAACAAGTTGAAGGTGAAGCTAAACAAGCCGTTGCGTCTGGTCGTGGTCATGTTGATGAAATTCGTGAAAACTACAAAGATCGAGCAGATTCAGCTGTCGAAGATGTAAAGCGTCAAGTAGGTGAAACTCGTGAGAGTGTTCATACTTCTGCAGATGAGAACTTAACAGAAGCTATAGATGAAGGAAAACGATTAAAAGAAGAAGCTGCACGTAAAGCTGAAGAATTACGTCAAAACGCAATTGCTGAAGGTGAAGAGCAACGTGAAGAAGCTCGTGATAAGTCTACTAAAGCTTATGAAGAATCAGAAGAAATTGAAGCTCGTGTAAATCAAACAATTGATGAAGCGGCTGAAAGTCGTCAAGAAAGTGAAAAAGAAGACAACAACACTTTATAAATTATAATACAGAAAGAACGAATAAAATGCCTAAAGTTTACTTTTAGCATTTCATTCGTTCTTTTTTTAATACAATTGACTCAAACTGTATAATAATGTGAATATTAAGGTGACTGCATGAATATAATTCATTTTGTTCTGAGTTTGTTTTTCATGTTGCGTTTTAACAAGTAAAGGTAACATCGTAACGGCACTTAGTAAAACAAATAGAATTTGAACAATATAATAAGATGAAGATGGTAGAGAGAAGTAAAACCCACTTAATAATGCAAGGGCACAAACTACTATACTAATAACTGGGAACCGTTGATAAACGGTTATTTGTTTGTAATTAATAATGATACTCTTCAAATTAAATACTTCTAAGTTTAAAACAATAAACATAAAAACAATTGGAATGGTATTGATTAAAAATGTTTGTGTTACTGCAAATGTTTGTGAATTATACGCGATGATATTCATCATGAACCCATTAAAGAATACTGATAATAAATAGTGATAGATTGTACCTGTCATCTTAAATGGCATATACTGCACATGAATGAATATAATATAAAAGACGAGCAGTACACTGATGATCCAGTGTGAGTTAAACATAAAGATAATGGTACTAATTAGCAATATACCTTCAAGTACATACAATAAGACATTAGGTGCTACTTCTGGTGTTTGTTTGTCGATTCGTAAATATAGGAAATGATCAATTAATTGACCAAACACGACAATTAGAAACAACAGTAACATTGGAAGCCACCGAATGGATTCAGTATGGCTAGCTCCTAGAATCAATCCAAATAGTATGGATGCTAGGGGCGAAACGAATATTTTAACGTACGGATTTTGTAAAAAACGAGTTATTAATTTCATTGACTATACCTTTCATCTAAAAAATTCGATAGCTTAGCTATCATTATTTTATTATTACATATTTGTCTGATATTCTTTTCCTAAACATAGAGAATAAATATCAAATCATCTTTACTTCATTGACTTGAGCGATTGAGTGTTTCATTCTTAGTCACTATTGTGAAGATGAATTTTCTTTATACATTCTATCATTAATTTCGCATCTATGCGAAAAATATTGGTACCAATTTAATCAATTATTCAGAATCTTATACTTATAGTGTGAAAGGCAATGGTTGTGTGATATAATTGCATTCGTTACAAATCTAAAGTCCCGATAGGGTTCACTTGTACTAGAGTGAATATGCCTTGTAACCAAATAATATAGTGGGGGAGACATTATGAAAGAAAGAAAATTATTTACATCAGAGTCTGTAACTGAAGGACATCCAGATAAGATTGCGGACCAAATTAGTGATGCGATTTTAGATGCGATTTTGGCTCAAGATCCTAACGCACGTGTTGCTTGTGAGACAGCAGTTAATACAGGATTGGTTTTAGTTTTTGGAGAAATTACTACAACAGCTTACGTTGATATTCAACAAATTGTTCGTAAGAAAATTGCTGAGATTGGTTATGTTAACTTTAAGTATGGTTTCGACGCTGATAATGTCGCAGTTTTAGTATCACTTGATGAACAATCACCTGATATTGCGATGGGAGTAGACGATGCTTTAGAAACTCGAGATGAAAAAGAGCAAAGTTTAATTGGAGCAGGAGATCAAGGGATTATGTTCGGTTTCGCAACAAACGAAACAGAAGAATATATGCCTTTACCTATCTCATTAAGTCATAAATTAGCGCAACAATTAGCAAAAGTTAGAAAAGAAGAAATCTTACCATATTTAGGTCCAGATGGAAAAACGCAAGTGACGGTAGAGTTTAATGAAGATAATACGATTAAACGGATTGATAATTTAGTTATTAGTACTCAACATAGTAATGATGTGGAACTTGATCAAGTAAGAGAAGATGTTATTGAGCATGTCATTAAACCGGTCGTTAATACAGAGTGGTTAGATGAAGAGACGACTTACTTTATTAACCCAACAGGCAAATTCGTAATAGGTGGACCCGTTGGAGATTCTGGTTTAACGGGTCGTAAAATCATTGTAGATACTTACGGAGGATCTGCTCACCACGGTGGGGGGGCTTTCTCTGGAAAAGATGCTACAAAAGTCGATCGTTCAGCCAGTTATGCTGCACGTTATGTTGCTAAAAATCTTGTAGCAGCTGGAGTTGCAAGTAAAGTTGAGCTTCAATTAGCTTATGCAATTGGGGTAAGTGAACCGACGTCAATTTCATTAAATACTTTTGGCACAAGTAGTTACTCTGATGATGTCATCATTAAGATAATTCGTGATACATTTGACTTAACGCCTTCGGGTATTATTTCAATGTTAGATCTTAGACGTCCAATTTATGCAGGAACAGCTGCTTATGGGCATTTTGGGCGAACTGATTTAGATTTACCTTGGGAACAGTTAGATAAGGTTGATTTAATCCAATCACAATTAAACTAGATAATATAATAACCCCTTTAGTAAAGCTGTCAAATAAGCTTTCTAAAGGGGTTTTTGTTAATTTTGAGATAGGGCGTCGTTTATAGCTTCGATAATAGCTTCAGATGTGAAAGTAGCACCAGAAACTGTCTCTACATCTAATGAATTCGTATTGATAATTTGATCTGGTACTTGGTCGAAGGTTGGATCAGAAAGGCCTTCCGTTTCAAGATGAGAAACGACGTTAACATCTGTAATTTCTTGATTTTCTACTGTGACATCGACGGTCATAAGACCATTGTGTCCTTCGGAAGTTCCAGTATAAGTGCCATCAGAAACGTATTCGAGAGCTATAGCTTCAGAACTTCCACCAGAATCCTTTGCCAAGGCATTATTGACAGCATTGATAATGGCTTCAGAAGTAAAGGTAGCTCCAGAGACAATCTCAACATCCGTTGAATTTGATTCTATGATTTGTTCTGGAACTTGTTCGAAAGCAGGATCCGAGATGCCTTCTGTCTCACTATGTTCAGTGACATCAATTTGACTTATTTCACCATTCTCTACTGTTACATCCAATGTTAACTGATCATTATGACCTTCAGCAGATCCGGTGAAAGTACCATCTGATACTTCCGCTGTGTCAACTTGAGCACTCTCATCATCGCCGCTATTAAAAATAAATTCATTTGTAAACAATAAAGTCGTTAGTAGCCAAACAAGGATGGATACAAATATAACTTGTATGATAAAAGAAAATTTATTAGTCATATACTTTTCCTTTCTATTAATAGGTGACTAGAAACCAAATTCATCTAGATAAATATGATTATCAGGGACATTTTGATTATCTAATAAAGTTTTTGAAGCATTTAGCATGGGTGGTGGTCCACAGACAAAGAATTTAGCAGATTGATAAAGTGAACTTACACCAAGTTCTTCTAAATATTCATGCGTGATAAAGCCATGAGGGAAGCCCTCAACTTCTTCATTTGAAAAGATAATATCATAAGAGAAATTTGGATTTGCAGCTTTCATTGTTTCAAGTTCTTCAATCATAAACATATCTTCTTCAATCGCTAAGCCCCAAACTAGATGAATTCTACGGTTTGAGTTCTTTTCATGTTCGTGGCGTAAGATACTTAAATTAGGTGTTAAACCAATTCCTCCCGCTAATAAGACAAAAGGATCTTCGGATTCTTGTACGTCATCTGGGAAGAAATTTCCGTAAGGACCTTCTAGAGTAGCGATATCTCCGACATTGACATTTTGTAAAGAACCAGTCCAATCTCCAGCTTCTTTAATCATAAACTCAATTGAATTCGAATAATCGGATGTTATTGCACTTGATGCTGAGAAAGGGTGTCCTTCAGTTGTGATGTCAGCATTTTTGAAACGAATAAAGAAATAATCTCCTGGTACGTATGGTTTAATCGAACCATTTTCCGGTTCAAATTCTAATACCCATAATGAAGGTGTCCCTTGTTTAATACTTTTCAATTCAAACTTTGGTGCGAAAGATAATTTTAATTTCCAAATAACATAATAACCTAATATAGCAACAGTATAGATAGTCAGAAGTGTCATAAATAGTGTATTTTCATTTAGAAATGGGAGTAAGAATAAATGAAAATATATTGCAACAATGGCTACAATAGAAAGTCTATGAAGCCATAAGCTCAATTCGCGATTAAGGACTGACTCTTTCCATTTTCGTAATAGTGGAATTCGATCAATGAATATACCCGAAAGTGAGAATATACCTGTAAACATGACAATAATTAATGAAAAGACAGCGAGGAATCCCGTTTGAGAAACAGTTGACATCTTAGTAATCCAACGGAAGCCATTCCATTGGATAATAATATGGATAACACCCATAATCGAAAGAACAACACCCATTAATGCGTGAATTTCATACATTTCAGGCATGCCAAAGTATTTTTCTATAAATCGTGGGCGTGATCCCATGAATGTGACTGTTAACATCATGGTGTAAGCTAGTAACCCTGAAGAATAGGAAATTAACTGTAAAACGGACATTGAATCACTCTGGGCTAAGATTGAGCCCAATAACGTTGCAAACATGACAAGAGAAATACCTGGGAATAACCAGTCATAAAATTTATTTGTATGCATAATTTAACCCCTTTACTAATTTATTGAAAGTAGCATAATGAAACTTGTAATTATTTTAACACATAATTTTAATGCTAAAAAGTATTTATTATGAAAAAATAGATAGGGAAATAAAATTATCTATATTTTTTAAAAAAGGGTTTACAAAATTTCAAAGGTGGATTTTATAATGAACTTAGCCACCTATAAAAAGGCATAAAAAAATACGCCCTGTGAATTTTCATGTTATATTGAAGTTACGACAACTCTCAATAGACAAGGATGAATTCACATGACGCAAA
>NZ_JBGQQY010000071.1:0-8312 GCF_045528545.1 Ruoffia sp. FAM 26254 | reverse complement strand
AACATTATTTATTTTGGAAGAGGATTTTCTTCTTTTAAAACTAGAGTTTTTTCATTTAATAGAGATAAGGAAATAATAAAACAAATATTAGGACTTGGTGCATCTTCTATGATAATGAGTGTAATGTCTGTGGTGCAGGGGGCAGTGGTTCTAAATGCCATATCTAAATATGGATCAATAGAAGATATTGCATTTTATGGGGCGGCTTTTCGCATTTTCACTTTATCCTTAACACCTATAATGGGATTGATGAGAGCACTACAACCAGTAACAGGTATCAATTATGGAGCAGGTAAATATGAACGTGTAATAAGTGGCTACAAGACTTTTGCAATTGCAGCGGCTACCCTTACACTACCATTTTGGTTTATTTCTATGGTAAGACCTGACTTTGTTTTAAGTTTAATTTCAAATGAAATTGTAAATGCTACAAACTTACTGTATTTTAGACTTCAAATGTCAATAATACCAATGCTGTCTCTAGTATTTATGGGGATGACGTTCTTCCCTTCTATAGACAAGGGCAAACCAGCAGCTATAATTGGCATAGTAAGGCAAGTGATATTTTATATACCGGTCATGATTTTTTTACCTAGAATATTGGGAGTAGCTGGAGTTTACTACGGAGCACTTGGAATTGATATATTTATAGTAGTATGGACAAGCCTTTGGGTTAAAAAGGAGTTTAGTAAGCTGAGAGAGGTCCAAAAGGAGATAAGACACTTAAAGAATAAAAATATAGCTCTAGAGCTAGAAAGATAAGCTTAGATATAAATTTGTTAAAGTGTGCTAAAAAAGAAGAACCAACTGTTGAGGAACCGAAAGTAGAAGAACCAAAAAAAGAAGAGTCTAAAAAAGAAGAGCCAAAGAAAGAAGAACCTAAAAAAGAAGAGCCAAAGAAAGAAGAACCTAAAAAAGAAGAACCTAAAAAGGAAGAGCCTAAAGTAGAAGAAAATAAATTTAAAAATGATAATGGAATTTTAACATACTTAGATACAGAAAATTCACCTTTTGATGGTCTTGGAGTTAAAATCATTATAAATAACGCTAACAATACTGCTAAATTTATTAAAACTGATTTAGCTGGGAATGAAGGAGTAGATTATTATACTTTCAATTTTAAAGACAATACATTTGAAAAGTATTACTTTGTTTCAGCTATGGGAAACGGATACTATTACTATTATGATTTAACCAATAAAGTACTTACAAAAGTTGAAGATAAAGAGCGAAAAGACTCAACTCAAAGTATGAAAGATGCAGACAGATGGGATAACGCAGTTAAAAATACAGAAGCAGATATTGCAATACTGCAAGACTATTTTAATAAAGAGTATAAAACTTCAATAAAGGATTTTGTAAAATAAGTAATATTTTTATTGATGGAGGACCAAGTTATTGGAATAAAAAGATTTAATAGTTTTAATTATTGTAAAATTTAATATTATTCCAGTTTGTCTTAAATGCAATTATGACAAATTCAGAAAAATAGCTATAAAGATTGATACAACTAGGATAGAGTAGGTTTACTGCTCTGTCTTTTTTTCTTTTTATTCTTTGAGTTTGTCTTAAGGGTTAATTTAGTACACTTTCGTAAAACTAAGAGATCAGCTTAAAATTTGATTAAATAAGATATTAAATAAAAGCATATCAAGGCTCTAAAATCGATTCTAAGGGGTTTTGTATGTTTTCTGGTGCTAAGCCTTATAAGATTAAGTTAAAGCTCATGGACAAGCTAAGGAATGGTTTTATTTGCTATAATTATCAAGGCTAAAGCTAAATAGGAATTTATATGTTTTCTGTATGCTTTAGCCTACTTTTAAAGGAGCAAATAAAAAAATAAAATCAAGGTGGAGATTTTTAGTGGTTTTCTAAAAATACTACCTTTAGTTTATTTAGTGAGTGGTTTAACATCAGAAGATCTTAGACCCCTTTTAAAAAAGGTGCTAACACCCCTAAAACTTATATTAGGGCTTTGCCCTCTGCTAAAGCATTCACCCACACTTACAGAGAGTGAGCTTCAACTAATGGTTGAAGCCTTGTTTTAGTGTGTTTTATAGCTAATAGTAAAGGTAGTATTTTAAAACTTTAAAAAGACAAACTTTTAACATCTCCACCTTGACTATTAATTAAGTTAAAAGTGTAAAATAATATTTATTGATAATCTAAGTCCCCCTAGTGTTCTTTTTAGGGTTTTGATTTTTATTAATAAAGTAGAGAGTAGATATTTATATTATTAACTGAAAAATATAAAGTATTATGATATACTAAAAGTGTAAAATAATATATATTGATAATCTAAGTCCCCCTAGTGTTCTTTTTAAGGTTTTGATTTTTATTAATAAAGCAGAGAGTAGGAGGTAGAATTATATGTCCAATAATATAGAGGATAAGAAAGGTAATTATGAAGTGGTTAGAAATATATTAAGTAGTAGGTATCAAGAAGTAAATGGATATGATTTTTATAGATATATATTTCCTGATAACCAGAACCTAGGAGAGTTATCAGGAAACTACTCAAAGCCTAACGCTATATATTTGTATAGAGATGAGGAAGAAGAAGATCCTGATAGGACTTATAGAAGAAGAATCATGCTTAATGATACATGGGAAGATGATTATATGAACTATGTAGAGTGTAATCATAAGACACTATGTTCAGGATTAGCTTACAGAGATAAAAAGAATAGGTTAGAGAATGCCCAGCAGATGAATGCTTTAGTATTTGATCTTGATTCAGTAGGAGAAAATGAGCTTGAAAATTTATTGCTAAGAATGAGTAAGAAGCCAGGTCTTAGGACACTTCCAGAGCCGACCTTTATAGTTATGAGTGGTACAGGTCTACACATTTACTATGTATTTGATCGACCAGTTGCTTTATATCCAAACATTAAGCTTCAAATGAAAGCTTTAAAATATGATTTAACTTTTAAAATGTGGGAATATAAAGCAACTTCCAAAGAGAAGCAGATTCAATACCAGTCAATTAATCAAGGTTTTAGAATGGTTGGCTCAATAAATGATAAGTATAATCTTCCAGTAATAGCTTTTAAAATTGGAGATAAGGTATCTTTAGATTATGTAAATTCCTATGTAGATGTAAAAGAGAATATGGTTGATGTAAATAGACAGTTTAGACCTAGTCAATATAGTAAAGAAGAAGCTAGGGAGAAGTTTCCTGAATGGTATGAAAGAGTTATTGTTAAAGGAGATAAGAGAGCTAAAAAGTGGGATATAAAGAGAGATCTTTATGATTGGTGGCTAAAACAGAGCTATAAGGTTAAGGGTGGACACAGATATTTTTATTTAATGTGCATGGTTATCTATGCGTTTAAGTGCAATATTCCTAAAGAAGAAGTGGAAGAAGATATGAATGAAAAATTTGAAGAGCTTAAAGATATAGAACATAGTAATCCATTAACTAAAGAGGATTTATATACTGCTTTGGAAGTTTATCATAGAGAATATTATAATTTTACTATTGATGATATAGAGAAACTTACAGATATAAGAATTGAAAGAAATAAAAGGAATTACAGAACTCAAAAACAGCATTTACAGATTGCAAGATCTACTAGGGATATTATCCATGAAAATTGGCGAGAAGGAAATGGTCGTCCAAAAGGTAGTGGGACAAAGGAAAGTCTTGTAAAAGAATATATTGAAGAAAATCCTAATGATAATCCAACAGAAATCGCTAGAGCTTTAAATATTAGTAGACCAACTGTATATAAGTATATGAAAAATTGAGTTCTCTTAAAAAGATAATTTGTAAGAGAAAAGAATAAGTAATATAATACAAAAAAGAAGGTTTTAAAGCTTTCTTTACGAAGGAAAGCGCAAATACCTAGTTATAGTACCTATAACTATTGCGCACCTGCCGTGGGCTAAAAGCAAAAGAATAATCTAGCCACTTTGTAGGCTAGATTATAAGCATAGAAAACCTATCGTTTTTATGCTTATAAAAGAGAAAGGAGTAAAGAAATGGCAAAAGCATTTGCAAGGCAAACCAAGCTAAAAAATGTTGTCGGTCGAAGTCAATATATATCCGACAACCAAAGACAAGAACATATCGTTTTGCATTCCCAGGAAAATATGATCCACTCCTGGAATGAATATGCAGACTATGAAAAGCAAAATAGAAAAAATAAAGAAGAAAATATTCAAGGCAGAGAAATAATTATTGCCCTTCCAAATGAACTAGATCAAGACCGAGAAAAATTAAAAGAAGTAGTTGATGATTACTCTTTTAATCTCTTAGGAGACAATCGAGATTTTGAATATGCAGTCCACTGGAACAAAGAAAAAACAAATCTTCATGCTCATATTATTTACTCCGAAAGAGAAAGACAAAAGAAAGAGCCAAAAAGATATAAAAGAGATTATTATTATAATTATGAAGAAGGGAAGATGTCCAGCAAGAAAGATCCCAATGCTGTTATTACAAAGCATAAGGGAGATATTAAATACGATAAAGAGGGAGAAATAGAGTATACAGATCAGTTTTCTAAGAAAGATACTCAATTTAAAAGCATAGAATACAATGAAAAAATAAAAGAACAACTAGCTGAAATATTAAATAAGCATGATTTTAAATCAAGAGTTTTTGATAATAGAATCGAATTACCTCAAGCAAAACTTTACAAGGGAGCAAGTAAAGATTATAAAGATAAGGTTAGTCAAAGCAACAAGGCAAGGCGAGAATATAACAAAGAGATAGTTAATGCAGTAGATGAAAAGCTTATGCCAATGACAATGGCTATTATAAGAAAAGAAAGTATTATGAAGCAAGTTAAAGAAGAAAATAGCAAGACTAAAAGTATCTCTAGCAGAGGGATTGAAATTATTAAAGAGAGTGTTGAAGAAGTTAAAGCCTATGTTAGAGAGAAATTAGAGAGAATCAAAGAAGTATTTAAACCAAAGCCAACAGCATTAGAGTTAGAAATTAAGTCTTTAGAAGATAAGACAGATCAGAAGATCAATAACTTAACTTATAGTATTGCAGAAAATAAGGCTGAAATTAGAAATGAACTTGAAAAAGCTACTGATGTACGAGATCAAAGAGAACAATTACCTAGTTATAAAGAAGCAGAGAAGCAAGTTAGACAGCATGAAAGTATGATTGATAGATACGAAGATATGAATAGAGAAATTAAATATGTTAAAAGAGAATTAAAAGATGTAGAAGCAGACTATAAAAAATTGAAATTTTACGAAATATTAAAAGAAAAACCTTTAAGTCTTAAGCATGATGAACTTAAAGAGAAATTAGAAAGCTTAGAAAATAAAGTTGGAAGCATTGATATAGATAAGCACAAAAGTATGAAGAAAGAGATTCAATCTAAAATAAACAGAATAAAGAATAAGGAAAATGAACTCTATAAAGAAGAAAAACAATCTTATAATAAAATTGATAGACTAGAACAATTAAATAAAGATCATGAAGAAGAAATAAAAGGTTTAAGATCTTTATTAAAAGAGAGAATATTTGAACTGAAAAACCCTGAACTTGTAAAAAATAGAAAAGAAGAAAAAACTTCTATGAGTGAAAGAATAGCTTCTGCAAAAATAAAAGCAAAAGAAATAAATGAAGAAAGAAAAGAAAAGCCTAATTTTTCTATCGGAGAATTACAAAAGACTCAAAAAGAAATTGACCGTAATAAAAAAGAAAAACTAGATAAGGCAAAGAGAAAATCAAGAGGTGTGAGCCGATAAACAAGAAAAAAAGAAAAATAAAGTATAAAAATAACTGGGTATAATCGTAAAATTGTTATATAGTGAGTAGTACTAGGTGTACTACTAGAGTACTACTAAAGAGGTGGGTAGATGAACAAGCAAATATATACTATTACAGAGCTATCAGAAGAATTAAATCAGGCAAGGCAAAATGTAAGGCGAAGGCTAATAAAGCTTGATATACAAGCCATTAACGAAGATGATAGGGAGTATAAAACTGATCCTTTAGAGTACGATTATCAAGCTTTAGTTAGTTTAGCAGAAGATTTTGGAGTAGTACTAAGAACAAGCTTTAGTACTACTAATGAACAAGCTAGTACTACTAAAGATCAAGCAAATGAACAAGCTGAAAATGATATAATTGAGGTATTAAAAGATCAATTGGAGCATGAAAGAGATCAAAATAAAAAACTATCAAAACTGAATGAAAACTTATTAAATCAGTTAGATAAAAATCAAACATTACTAGATCAGCAACAAAGATTAAGTCTAAATAATATAAATAATATTAAGATGTTAGAGTCAGAATTAGAAGAAAAAAAAGAAGAGAAAGAAGAAAAAGAAAATAAATGGTATCATATATTTAAGAGAAAAAAATAGTTACATATTACAAAAAAATGAGTTTGACACAATAAGAATTGAGTAAAACTCAAAACTATAAATTGATGAACATTAGTAGAATTATGTTCAACTAATTCATAATTAAAGGGAGGTTTATTTCATTAAGAAGAAAAACAAGAATATATGGATTGTGATTATAACAATAAGCATTGCGATATTATTTTCATTAAACTATCTTAAAAAAGATAGTTTAATGAAAATGCTGAACAATTAAGACACTCATTTGATATTATAAGTGGTACTGCTGTTATTGATGACTTATCCCAATGGACACCTTTTGATTGGGATGTGATGTACAGCTTTAGGCCATATGTATCAAAGGAGAGAGTGTATGAGGTTGTTGGATATAAATGGGACAATATAAGTGAAACTGTAAACGAGAATATGAATCAGATAGTATTTCTTAAAGATAATGATGTTATATGTTACTTATACGGATATCCTAATAATACTGGATTAGAATTTGGCTTTGGTGAATATGAAGGTGATTATATAAAATTTAATTCAAATGATTTGATACCTTTTAATAGCACATTTGATGATAAAAATCAGATTAGACATTTTAATTATATTAAAGAGTAATCACTTCGCATCATATAAAATATGTCGTATCATACTAAATATCTATACCTAACTAAAAAAAGCGTCACAAATATTATTAGTATTTATCTGGAGGAGTGAAAATGAAGAAAATTATATTTTATGTACCAGCTATTGTTTTTACAATTCTTTATGGAGTAGTAGCAATTACCAATATTGGAGCTATATCACCCATTGTTGTAGTTTGGTTAGCTTTATTCTTTATTAGTGGCTTTATTCTAAATAAGAATATATCCTGGGGTAGTTTATTGGGAGCATTACCTGCAATCCATATAATTTATATGGGGACACAAGAAACGGGACAAATTATCAATGAAATGACGATAGGAATTGTTCTCCTAATATTTTATATTACTTGTGGATATTTTGTCTATAGAAATAACAAAATAAGCAAAGAATAATCTATACTGCTTATAATAAGCAGTATTTTAGAAGAACAATATGTTGCATACTATTTATCTTATGCGTCGCTGGATAGCTTATAATTTTGAAAGTGCCAGCTTGTCTTAATACTAATTAAGACAAACTCAAATAGTGCCTTGAAAACTATTTAAAATAAAAAGGAGTGTTTCAGATGAATAGGACATTAAAGAAAAGAAAAGGAAAACAAAAAGAATTTACTCTAAATGGCAACATGTGGAATGTCATGTTTCAATTATCTTGGCCAGCGGTAATTGCTATGATCTTATATGGATTAAATGCCTTTATAGATGGTGTGTTTGTTGGTAATTTTGTAGGAGAAACTGCCTTGGCTGGAGTTTCATTTGCTTATCCACTTACGCAAATAAGCCTTGGTTTAGGTTCATTGATAGGAGTAGGTGCGGGGTCAGCCTTAAGCATCGCCTTAGGTAAAAATGACAAGAAGACACAAGATAGGTTAATAGGCAATGTAAACTATCTTTCATTAATCATAACAGCTATTTTTATGGTTTTAGGACTTGTCTTTTCATCTCAGTTGATAAAGATAATGGGTGGTCAAGGACAAACTTTAGATATAGGAAATAGTTATTTTAGGATTACTATACTTGGCTCGTTGTTTTGGGTATATGGGTTAGCAGGAAATATGATAGTAAGGGCTGAAGGAAAGATGAAATCAGCAGCTATAATGATGGCTTCAGGATTAATAGTAAATGTCATTGCAAACTATATATTTATAGTTATCTTAGATTTTGGAGTAGAGGGAGCTGCATGGGGAACAAATATAGGTATGGGTGTCTATTCCCTAGTCAACATTATTTATTTTGGAAGAGGATTTTCTTCTTTTAAAACTAGAGTTTTTTCATTTAATAGAGATAAGGAAATAATAAAACAAATATTAGGACTTGGTGCATCTTCTATGATAATGAGTGTAATGT
>NZ_JBGQQY010000070.1:0-8541 GCF_045528545.1 Ruoffia sp. FAM 26254 | reverse complement strand
ATTAATTGGGCAATGCGATTAATTTTATAACCTTCTTGATAGAGTATTTCTATTTTTGAACGTTCCTCTATGGTAAGATGTGTGTAGCTCATAACAGACCTCCGTGTGTATGTTTTTGTCGTTACTAACATCTTACACGAACCTGTTATGGGTTTCTTTATTTGTCGCACTTAATTTTACAATTCATCAAATTAAAAAAATGCGAACTATTCCGAAAATACATTGGTTTCGTTCGCATCTTTAGTATGTCAATTATTTATTTCGAAGACTCTTGGGCTTGTTAATAATTTCATTGAAAATCATCATTTCTCTTAGCTTTGTCCCATCTCTCATAGAGTGATACATATGATTGACAGTTTGATTTTTAGGTCTGGCTGCTTTTTGTGTATGTTCATCTTGGAGGATATTTGTATTATCTAGTTCCATCCATGAAACATCTTCAATTGAAGCATCTGCGTACCAATTTTCTAATTCATTTAAATATTGCTCTGGACTTTCCCCTTCCATATAAGAATGATCAATTGGATTGTCATAATCAGCGATTTTTGTAAAATCAACTTGATAATCATCCTGTGATTCAAAACTTTGCTCAGAAGATATTTCAGTATTTCTCAGCGCATTATTAGCTTTTTTTAAACTATTATTTAATTGGTTTAAAGACATGTTTTTCACTAACTTCGAATTGTCACTCTGATTATTATGTCTTTTTCGCATAGCTTGAACTCTTTCATTTCGAGCTCGAATATCAGACTTACGTTGTAACTGTTCTTTATTTGTTGACTTGGTAATGGGTTTCTCTACCGATTCATGATTATCAATCCCTGAATCTTGATAATTCTTATGCTGATTTCTAATTCTTGGTGCAAACACTGAAAATAAGAACGAACCTAATAAATATATTAGCCATACACCAACTAGAAAATTCATTATTCTCTACCTTCTTCGGATGAATTCGTTCCTTTAGCAATCGAATCACGCATTGATGTATCTGATTCTATATTTTTCATGTTGTAGTAATCCATGACACCAAGATTTCCTTTTTTGAAAGCTTCTGCCATTGCCAATGGTACTTCAGCTTCAGCTTCAACCACACGCGCACGCATACGTTGAACTTCAGCAACCATTTCTTGCTCTTCTGCAACTGCAAACGCTCTACGCTCCTCGGCTTTAGCTTGTGCAACGTTTTTATCAGCAATCGCTTGATCCGCTTGAAGTTTCGCACCAATGTTACGTCCAACATCCACGTCGGCAATATCAATGGATAGAATTTCAAAGGCAGTACCTGAGTCTAACCCTTTACGTAGAATTGTTTGTGAGATGGAATCTGGATTCTCAAGGACTTTTGAATGACTTTCTGAACTACCAACAGTCGTTACAATCCCTTCACCGATACGGGCAATAATTGTTTCTTCACCAGCACCACCCACGAGTCGTTCGATATTAGCTCGGACTGTTACTTTAGCTTTCGCTCTTACTTCAATACCATTCATTGCAACGGCAGAAATAAGTGGCGTTTCAATTACTTTCGGATTTACTGAAACTTGAACAGCTTCAAATACATTACGTCCAGCTAAGTCAATCGCTGCAGCTTGTTCAAATACCAAATCAATGTTCGCTCTTTGAGCAGCGATCAGTGCATCAACAACTAAGTTGACATTCCCACCAGCCAAGTGATGCGCCTCTAATTGGTTCGTATCTAATGTAAGTCCAGCTTTTGTTGCTTTAATTAGTGGTCGTACAATCTCTGACGGTTGAACCCGACGTAATCTCATACCTACTAAGTTACCGATTGAAACTTTAGCACCTGAGAAATAAGCTGTAACCCATAAGCCTACGGGTACGAATCTAAAGAATAAAGAAATTAGTATTATTAAAATAACAATAATAATACCTATCGAAATTAGAGACGACACCTCAAAATCATTATTTTGAAAATTATTCATATTATATTTCCTTTCTTACGTAAATTTTTGCGCCTTCAACTTTTGAAACATATATTGGTGTCCCACTTTGAATCATGTCCTCAGAACTGACAACCTCATAATACTCCCCATCGAACTCACCACGTCCGACAGGTCTAAGCGCTGTGACTGTGACACCCTTTTCACCTAATAAATATGTAAAATCTTTATGACTCGAGTATCCTTTATCTTTTTCAGAAGAAGTCCCAAGAACAAAACCATTACTGATAGCTAGATCTTTACCTAATTTTATTGGGACAAAAATTCCAATCGCACTCACAAGTATCATTGCTAACAATGTTAATACTACATCACCGATGTCGTTTAAGTGCATATAAAGAGAAATACTTATGGCTAATAAACCAAACATACCAATAATACCGAAATCAGGAACATAAAACTCCACAATTAACATAAATATACCTAGTAAGAAAATTATGAACACGAGTAAGTTTTGACCTGGCATTCCAAAATAAAAACCATATGCTATTACTGCTAATCCTAAGTACAGCCATTTGGGACTGTAAAATAGACATAAGCTAAGTAACAACATACCTATTAATAAACTTGCAATCATATTTACCCTCCTCTCATGATCATTATACCACTAATATAAGCTTTTCCGAAGAAATATCTATGAAATATCGGTAAAATATTGACCAGTTACTAAACTACTAATCATTAACTTCTTGTTCACCCGATTCGTTTACTTCTTCAACGGCATCAACATACTCTTGCGCTTGATATCTATTATTCCTTCTGTATTCTATGTCATTTTTTAATAACTTAAACAAAGTCGAAACTAATGGAACAGCCAAAAGCATTCCCCAAATCCCTAATAGGCCACCACCGATTGTTATTGATATTAATACCCACAAGCCTGGGAGTCCAATCGAACCACCTACTACCCGAGGGTATATGAGATTTCCCTCTAATTGTTGTATAACAATAATAAAGACTATGAAAGTTAAAGCTTGAATTGGGGAATCAACGAAAATCATGATAAATCCAATGGCTCCAGAAATATAAGCCCCTAATACAGGTATTAGTGCTGTTACTCCCGTCAATGCTCCGATCATTGAAGCATATGGAAATTGGAAAATCCACATACCAACCGTCACAAGTGAGCCAAGTATTAAAGCTTCCAATACCTCTCCTGTGATAAAATGTCGGAAAGAAAAATCAGTTACTTCTAACACATACATTAGTCCTTTATGTCCTCTTTCAGGTAGATATGTTTCTGATAAGATTTTAAACTGTCTCCCTAAAGTCTCTTTAGACATTAATACATAAAGAGAAATCATCAATGAAAGAAATAAATTTACAACGATACTAAAGACAGAGCCCACTGTTGAAAGTGTTGTCTCAATAATATTAGTCGTAAAACGATTCGCAATAGAAATCATATTTGTGACAATATTTTGCCAATCAATTTGAAAAGTTTCGACAAACTCAGCTAATGGGGGAAATATCTCTTCATTTTCTATCACCCAGTTTTGAATTCCATTTGCTAAGAGTGGAATTATTTCAATAATTCGGCCAAAGACTGATATCAATTGAGGAATCACTAAATTCAAAATAAAAATTAAAACGACAGTAATTATTATAATAGATACTAAAATACTCACTGGTCTGCGTGTCTTTTTAATAACAATACTATCACTATTGGGAAAATATAGTTTCTCTAACATCACCATCGGGATATTCAGTACATATGCAATAATAAAACCTAAAATAATTGGCATTGAAATTGTCAATAAATAACTAAAAATGTTTTTTAGTCTGTCGAAATTAACAATGGCCAATACAATTAATCCTGCTATAAACAAATATTTAATAATATCAAAACGATATTTTTTTACTTTGTTCATATTTCACCTCCGTTATATTCTTTTAATATAACATATTTATTTTTTCCAATATAGTCATATTACTAATTGTATGTTATACAGTGTTTGTTAAATGTAACTAAAAAAAACCAACGCATTTTTCAATGCGCTGGTTTAATCGTTTTTCTTTTATACCATAGCTTCGGTACTGTTAAAGGTAAGTTGTCCTTCACTTTCATCAACAGTAATCACCGAATTTGGTAAGACATTTCCTGCTACAATTTCTTTAGCTAGTGGTGTTTCTAATTCTTTCATTATGAAGCGTTGTAAAGGTCTCGCTCCGTAAATCGGATCGTAACCTTGTTCAGCAAGCCATTGAGTTGCTGATTCAGTCACTTCTAATTTTATTTGTTGGTCTGCCAATCTATTTGAAAGGTTTCCAATCATTTTGAGTACAATTCCACTCATATTGTCTAAAGTTAAAGGAGAGAAAAGTACAGTATCATCAATACGATTCAAGAATTCTGGCTTGAATTGTTGACGAAGTAATTGATTTACTTGTTTTTCAGTTTCTGGAGATATTTCGCCATTATCTCCTACTCCTTCAAGTAGTAAGTGTGACCCGATATTACTTGTCATTATGACGACAGTATTTTTGAAGTCTACAACGCGTCCTTTCGAATCGGTCAATCGACCATCATCCAATACTTGGAGTAATATATTGAAAACATCTGGATGGGCTTTTTCCACCTCGTCCAATAGAATGATGGTGTACGGATTTCTACGAACGGCCTCAGTCAGTTGTCCACCTTCATCATGTCCAATGTATCCTGGAGGGGCACCCACTAATCTTGACACCGTATGTTTCTCCATATACTCACTCATGTCAAGTCGGACCATATGGTCTTCAGAATCGAATAATGCCACAGCAAGTGCTTTAGCTAATTCTGTTTTACCAACACCCGTTGGTCCTAAGAATAGGAACGAACCAATTGGGCGGTTCGGATTTTGAATCCCAGCACGTGATCTAAGTACTGCTTCATGTACAAGTCGAACGGCTTCATCTTGTCCAATGACTCTTCTATGTAAAACGTCATCAAGATGCAATAATTTTTCTCGTTCACCTTCGACAATTTTGTTCACTGGAATACCAGTTAAACGGCCAACAACTTTAGCAATTTCTGCATCAGTTACTGATTCTTGTGTTAAACGACTTTGTACTTCTGTTTCAACATGTTCATTCTCGATTTCTGCTAATTCTTTCTCCAATTCAGGAATAATTCCATGTCTTAATTCAGCCGCTTTTTCTAAATTATATTCAGATTCTGCATCTTCTAAGTCATGACGGGCTTGATCTAATTGTTCACGTTTATCACGTAACTTATTAGTTTCTTCTTTTTCAATATCCCAACGTGCTTTCAAATCATTCGCTTCTTCTCGTAAGTTCGCTAATTCTTCGCGAAGAATCTCTAAACGTCGTTTACTTGCCTCGTCGTCTTCTTTTTTCAATGCTTCTTCTTCAATTTCTAAAGTCATTAAACGACGATTGACTTGGTCAATTTCTAGTGGAACTGAATTCAATTCCATACGAATTGTTGCACAAGCTTCATCCACTAAGTCGAGCGCTTTGTCTGGTAAGAAACGATCAGTAATATAACGGTTTGAAAGTGTTGCTGCTGCCACTAGAGCATTATCATGGATATTCACACCATGGTGAATCTCATAACGTTCTTTTAGACCACGTAATATAGAGATAGTGTCTTCAACATTTGGTTCATTAACCATCACTCTTTGGAAGCGTCTTTCTAACGCTTTATCTTTTTCAAAGTTTTGTCGATATTCATCAAGTGTCGTTGCACCGATACAGTGTAATTCACCACGAGCTAACATCGGTTTTAAGAGATTCCCTGCATCCATTGAACCTTCAGTTTTACCTGCACCTACAATTGTATGTATTTCATCAATGAATAGAAGTATTTGCCCTTCTGCATCTTTCACTTCTTTTAATACCGCTTTTAAGCGTTCTTCAAACTCTCCACGATATTTTGCTCCGGCGATCAATGCACCCATATCTAAAGAATAAAGTGTTTTTCCTTTTAAGTTTTCAGGTACATCATTGCGAACTATTCTTTGTGCTAGTCCTTCAACAATCGCTGTTTTACCTACACCTGGGTCCCCAATTAAGATTGGATTATTTTTAGATTTACGTGATAAAATTCGAATTACATCACGAATTTCTTCATCACGACCAATGATTGGATCCATTTTATTTGATTTAACGGCTTCGTTTAAGTTGATTGCATATTTCTCTAGAGATTCATATGTTTCTTCTTGATTTTGAGATGTCACTCGATTTCCTCCTCTCAATTCTTCAATTCTTTCTTTAAATTTTTGTTCAGTTAAGCCATTATCTATTAAAAATTTAACAATTGGATTATGTTTTTGTTTATATAAAGCCAACAGAATGATTTCTGTTGATAGATATTCGTCATTATATTCCGCTGCAATGGTTGTTGCATCTTGTAGTAAACGGTTTAAGTTCTGACTAATTCCTTGTCCATATTGTATGTTACTCCCACTCACTTGGGAAATTTTATCAATTTCATCTTCAACAAGACGAACAAATTGATCCATAGGAATATTTTGTTCACTATATAATTTATAAGCAAAATGGTCTGCTTGTAGCATAATTAACCATAAATGCGCAATCTCTATTTGTTGATGTTGCCGTGTTATGGCTACTTGCTGTGCCTCACCAATTGCTTGTTGCATAGTGGTTGTTAATTTATCAATCATATTTACACAACCTTTCTTTTGGTCAAAATTGGTCAATGTTTTTTCTATATAAATATAAGCCCCTCTTGAGGCTATATTTATTATATACCATTGGTCAGCAAAGGTCAAATGTTTTTTGTCCTTTATTTTTATTCATAAAATTCAATCTTTCCGTCACTTAATGATTTAATACGACAAATCGAATAAACATCGTGTCCAGCTTCTTCTAATCTTTCTCTACCGGGTTGGAAACATTTCTCAATACATATACCTATGCCAACCGTTTCAGCCCCACTTTGATCAATCAAATCTGCTAAGCCCTTTGCAGCCTCACCATTAGCTAGAAAATCGTCTATAATCAATACATTATCATCTTTATCAAGATATTCTTTTGATATAAACACGTTACTTGATGTGTTCTTTGTATATGAATGAACCAGAGTTTCATATTTATCTTCTGATTTAATTGTGCTCGGCAAAGCTTTCTTGGCGAATAACATTGGAACATCTAAACGATAAGCAACCATTAAAGCTGGTGCAATTCCAGATGATTCAATGGTCAAAACTTTTGTAATACCTTTATCTTTAAAGTATTGATAAAAATCGTTTTCGATACTTTTTATTACATGTGGATCTATTTGATGATTTAAGAATGAATCAACTTTTAAGACATTCCCAGAATAAACTTTTCCATGATCCAATATCATTTGTTTTAAATTACTCATTCACATACCTCCTTATGACAAGAATTAAATATCAATTTTTTTGTGTTCTTGAGTTTGACGGACATGTCTCCAGTCAACCAATCCACTTTCTAACCCACGAATTAATATCTCAGCTGTACCCATATTTGTTGCTAATGGAATATCGTAAACATCACAAAGACGTAATAAGGCAGACACATCTGGTTCATGAGGTTGGGCAGTTAAAGGATCTCTTAAGAATAAAACTAAGTCCATACGATCATCTGAGATTGCTGCACCAATTTGTTGGTCTCCGCCTAATGGCCCTGATTTAAAACGATGAACTTTTAATCCTGTAGCTTCGATAATTCTTTGACCTGTTGTCCCTGTAGCAAATAATTCATGTTTAGCAAAAATATGGCGATAGGCTGCCGCAATATTAACCATATTATCTTTTTTCTTATCATGTGCGATTAAAGCTATTTTCATTTTAAACACACCTCCTCTTTTTTATTTTAATTATATCAGATACTAGATATTCTTTCTTATTAAACACTCAATATATTTAATCTTTCAAGCAAATCAATTGCATTCATACAACAGATTGTTAAACTGTGGGTAGAATACTCAAAGGAGGAGTTTATTAATGGCAAAAGTGGCTACAGTAATAACAGACTTATTCGAGGATATTGAATTCACTTCACCACGTGATGTATTAATAGAAGCAGGTCACGAGGTTATAACAATTGGACCTGAAGCAGGACATACTGCCAAAGGGAAAAAAGGTGAAGCAGAAGTTACAATCGACAAAGGTATTGATGATGTGAAGTCAGCTGATTATGATGCTTTACTAATTCCGGGTGGATTTTCTCCAGACAAATTAAGAAAAAACGATCGTATCGTTAATTTTGTTAGAGAATTTGCTTTTGCACGGAAACCAATTTTTACCATCTGTCACGGACCACAATTATTAGTCAATGCAGATATACTACGTGGTAAAGACATAACAAGTGTGAAACAAGTTGCAATTGATGTAAAAAATGCTGGTGCTAACTTCTATGATGAAGCAGTCGTTATCGACCCTTCAGGAATTATCTCAAGTCGTACACCAGAAGATATTGATGCATTTAACAAAGCAATCGTTGATGCTTTAGCATAATCATTGAATCGAGTAGGAGACTATCCATTATTTGACTAGTCGACCTCTCACACCACCGTGCGTACGGTTCCGTACACGGCGGTTCAATACCTTGCGTAAGCAGACTCTACCAATTCGCTTAGTGGAACTAAGCC